>JBLMXX010000247.1:0-6088 GCA_050257995.1 Acidobacteriota bacterium
TTGAATTCAACGGGCAGGGTCGCAAGGGCAAACAAAAGGCTCGCCGAGAAGAAAGCAATTCCCAACCAGACCAACCCGGAGAGATTAATGAATATGCCTATTATGAAGAGAATGTAGCCGACCCAGGGACCGATGCTGGCTGGGGCGACGAGCCACGCCCTTAACCGCATCGGCGCGTAACCTTGACTGTCTTGCACGGCATGCCCAACCTCGTGGGCGACGATGCCGAGTGCCGCGACAGAAGGAGTTCGTGCTACACCGGCAGAGAGATAAAGGGTTTTGTCGCGCGGGTCATAATGGTCCGTCAGTTGCCCCTGCGTCCCACTTACGTTCAAATTAAGCCCATTGGCACGCAAGAGATAGGCTGCCACCTGCTCGCCGGTGAGGTTCTTGGCGTTCCGAACCTGGGTATATTTGCTATAGGCCGAACTGACCTTCCACTGCGCAAACATCGCCAGCAACAGGGCTGGCAATGCAAACAAAAGATACATGGGGTCAAAAAAGAAACCAAATGGCATTTTGGGTACCTCTTTCACGAAACTTTAATGCCGGAACAAAGTATACTCAACCTGATAGTATAAGTCAATAGGTCTGCAATTCGGCCTGCCAGGCGTCGTGGAGCGCGACGAGGTCCTCGAAAACAAATTCGGGTTTGATTGGCGATTGCGCAAGCGCCTGTCGAGAGGTGACGCCGGTCAGCACAAGAATCGAGACAAGCCCGGCATTTTGTGCACCCTCGATGTCGGTATCCAGGCGGTCTCCCAGCATCGCTGCTGCCGGTCGTTCTGCGCCCATTTTCTCTAGAGCAAGATCGAACATGGCGCGTTCGGGCTTGCCCACGACGATGGGTGCCACATCGGTCGCGGCACGGAGAGCCGCAAGTATGGAACCCGCCCCGGGCGCAAGACCTTCGTCGCCGGGAAAGGTCTTGTCGGCATTGGTGCCGATAAACTTGCTGCCGCGACGGATTTCCAGCGTGGCACGCTTTAGCTTGTCATAGGTCAATGTGAGATCGAGTCCGGCCACCACTGCATCTGCATCGTGGTCCACCAGTTGATAGCCCGCCAGGATCAGCGCGCTGGCGATACCCTCCCCGCCCACAAGGAATACCCGTCCGCCCCGCGGCACTAGGCGCGGAAGGTACAGGGCAGTCGCCTCTGCTGAGGTTAGGATCTGGCTCTTATCAATTTGCGCTCCCAGCCTCGCCAATCTATCGATAATGTCGGACGCAGGGCGCGCCGAGTTGTTTGTGGCGATCACAAAGCGTACGCCAACCTGATTCATAAAGTCGAAAAAGGCGGGGACGCCTGGCAAGGGCTGGCGACCATTCCACAGCACGCCGTCAATATCGATTACGAGGAAATGGATTGCGCTCAGTGATGGCGAATTCATTTTCACCCGTAGTACATATTGACTAGTACTCGGTGGACAATTGCCTGAAGAATCTGAATCAAAATCAACGCGACGATTGGGGTAATGTCCATCATCCCTCCAACGGGCGGTATATATCGACGGAGGGGCGCCAGGATGGGCTCGGTAATTTGATCCAGGACTCGGATTACCGGATGATACCGATCAATCGGCAGCCACGAAACCAGTGCGCGGGCAATAATGGCAAAGCCCAAGAGCGTGAAAAGCAGATCGAAAAAATTAATCAAGAATCCCATGCTGTTCTCCTACGATGCTCCCTACGGGTGACGATATTAGGGACGAGGTCTTTCGCCGAAGATGGCACGACCGATACGGACTATCGTTGCTCCTTCGGCAATAGCGATTTCAAAATCATCCGTCATGCCCATCGATAGGTGCTTCCAGGCTCGACCCGGAAACCGTGTGCGCAATTCATCTCGCAACTCGCAGAGCGCCCGGAAAACCGGGCGGGCATCGTCGGGCACGTTGACGATAGGTGCCATGGTCATCAATCCTTGCACATCCAAATGAGGCAGTCGCAGAACCTCATCCACGATCACAAATAGATTCTCGCGCGGCTCTGAAGCAAGCCCGTATTTGCTCGCCTCGCCAGAGACATTGATTTCCAGCAGAACCGGCAGTGTCTTTCCCAAAGCCGAGCTTCGCTCTTCCAGCCGGCGGGCCAGCGCCGCACTGTCCACCGATTGGACGAAATCGAATAGGGTAGCAGCATCCTTGACCTTCCGGGACTGCAAATGTCCCACCATGTGCCAGATCACTCCGGCGGACTCGCCGGACAGCTGGGAGCGGACCTGCGGGATCTTGCGGGACGCCTCTTCCACCCGATTCTCTGCGATATGCCGGACGCCCAGCCCGTACGCTGCCAGGATCATTTCGACTGGAAAAGTCTTACTGACCGCCACGAGTGTGATTTCGCCCGGATCGCGTCCGGCCATTTCCGCAGCGGCATGGATGCGACTCTGGACAGAGCGCAAATTCCTTTCAAGATCGTTCATTGTGATGGGTGGTTCACTAAATTGGCTCATTTTAGCGCAATGATCGCACCAAAACGACCTGTCTTGTTCTCGGCGCGCGCAGAATAAAAGTCCTCGGTATGGTCCGCCGTACATAACTCTGCCACTTGAATCTTATTGACTCCAAGGGCGCGCAATTGCTTGGCATTGGCTTGCCACAGATCCAAGTGTATCGCGCCATTCCGGGACGTGAGCAACTCGTCCGCGTCATCCTGAAACGATGTCTGAACGCGGGCTGCCACGTCATCGCCAATCCGGTAACAGCATGGACCGATAGAAGGCCCAATCGCCGCGACTAGGTCGCGCGGCCGGGTGTCGAAAGAAGCGAACATGGCTTGCGCTGCCGACGTGACGACCTTGAGCACAGTCCCGCGCCACCCCGCGTGGATAACGCCGATGGCGTGATGGCGGGGATCGTAGAGTAGGATGGGCACGCAGTCCGCAAAGCGCATCATCAAGGGTAGCCCGCGCTCGACCGTCAGGAGGGCATCTACTCCAGACACCCGTGTCCCGCGATGATTCGATTGGACCACCGCGACACCGTCCGCCTGGGCTTGAACGGCGTGAACCGTCGCCGATGCGTCCAGCGCCAGAGCCGTATGCCAGCGATTCAGATTGGTCGCCACGTGGTGTGGATCATCGCCGACGGTACGGCCAAGGTTAAGCGTATGAAACGGCGCGGGGCTCACGCCACCGTGCCGTGTAGAAATTCCATGGATTGTGCTTCCGGAATCGTCCAGGGATTCGAACGTGTAATAAGCGAGAGAATTGACGACGTGACGATGCAATACACTGCTCCGACGCGAGATTGTGATTGAATTATACCACAGAGGAAAGAAACGCGAAAACGCGTTTGCAAATGAATCCATTTAGTGTTAGGATTTAAATGTGGATTGCCGGGTTGAAAATTCTTGCAGAGTTTTTTTGAGGTGGTGGAGCCTGCGATGACCCAAAAGATCATGGTGGTGGATGACGAGCGCCTGATCGTCGATTCCGTCAAATACGGTCTGGAAAAAGAAGGATACTCTATCATTACCGCCTACGATGGCGATCAGGCGCTTGGCAAAGCTCGAGCGGAAAAGCCGGACCTCATCCTGCTGGATGTGCAGCTTCCCAAGAAGGATGGATGGGCAGTGTGCCGGGAGATCCGGAAGGATAGCCGGGTGCCTATTATTATGCTTACGGCGCGCGGAGAGGAGATAGACAAAGTTCTGGGGCTGGAACTGGGGGCAGATGACTATCTGGTCAAGCCATTCAGCATGCGCGAACTCCTTGCGCGAGTGCGGGCCGTACTGCGCCGCTCTACGGAATACACCGCGCCGTCCGATCAGCCGATGACGATTGGAGATGTGATGCTCGACCCCGTGAGCCACCGGGTACTATACCGGCACCAGCCGCTTGAGCTGACGCGCAAAGAATATGAGCTGCTCAAAACGCTAATGTCCCAGTGCGGAAAGGTAGTCGCACGCAATGACCTGATCGATCAGGTATGGCAGACCGATTGGGTTGGAGATACGCGCACGCTGGATGTGCACATCCGGTGGCTGCGGGAAAAGATCGAGCATGACCCGGCCCATCCGCGATACATCCAGACTGTACGCGGGGTAGGGTACCGGTTCGCAGCCCCTGATGAGGTAAAGAAGTGAAGGCAAAATTCCCCCTTGGAGGGCTGAGGGCTCGCTTGCTCGGGACATACGTAGTGCTCATCACGTTGTGCTTGGGCGTCTTTATTTGGCGCGTGGGAACATGGCTGGACAGCAGCCGTCTCGCCGAGACGCGCCGCGACCAGGAGGGACGCACGATCTTGATGGCGAGCGCCACGGAAGAGTTCCTCGAAAAATTCCGGACCGGACAGATCGATTCGGCAGGATTCCAGGATGAAATCCTATTTCTCTCCAGCCAGATCCACCAGCCGCTTATCGTACTCGATCCGCAGGGAACCATGCTCATCGACTCGGAACACCTGGACGATCCACACGGAAACGAATCGAAACAGCCGGAGATGGCAGCTGCATTTGAGGGACAAGTCACATCGGACGTCCGTTACGACCTGGATGACAATGCCGATGTTCTCTTCACCGCCAGTCCTATCCGGCACGACCGGGAATTGATCGGGATCGTCCGCCTGGAACTGCCGATGAGCGCGGTGGCCGCGGCGAGTTGGCAAATGTGGACAAGGTTGGCAGGGGCAGGACTGCTGGCGGCGTTTGCCACCGTTCTGGTGAGCTTTTGGTTCTCCCAGTCCCTCGTCCAGCCGATTCGCGAAATCATGCGTGGCGCGTCGGTGATGGCGGACGGTGACTTGAACCAGAGAATCCGAGAACGTGGACCGGCAGAATTGCAACAGCTCGCGCGTGGGTTTAATTTCATGGCAGGGCGGATCTCAGACGTCATGGAAGATCAACGCGCCTTTGTGGCGAATGCTGCGCATGAGTTGCGGACCCCCTTGACGACTATCCGCCTGCGCGCAGAGGCGCTGCGCGAGGGCGCCAAGGATGACCCCGCAGTGGCATCCCGCTTCCTTGGCGATATCGAGACCGAGACGGAGCGACTGTCTCGTTTGACGGAAGAACTGCTGTCGCTCTCGCGTATCGAGACAGGACTGGTCGAACCGCGACGGGAGCTGGTGTCGCTGAAGCAAGTCGCTAATATCGTAGTGAACGAACTAGGCGTTCAAGCCAGTGAGGCAGGTCTGTCACTTGAGACAGCGATTCCGGACCGGTTACCTCCGGTTCATGCGAATCCCGACCAAATACGGCAGGTATTCATCAACTTGATCGGAAATGCGATCAAATTCACGCCGCCGGGTGGGACGATTCGGGTGCAGTCATCATTGGTGGAGGGACGTGCTGCGAACCATTTGAGTCGCGGGCGCTGGGTGATTACCGAGGTGTGTGATTTAGGGATGGGTATCCCTGCTGAAGATTTGCCGCACGTGTTTGACCGTTTCTATCGCAGTGCCAAAGTGCGGGCACGTGATCCGTTCGAGAACCAGGACAGGGCAAAGCCCTCTACCGGTTCGGGAGGCGGCGCGGGGCTGGGATTGGCAATTGTCAAGAGCATTCTGGATGCCCACGCAGGGCGCGTCTGGGCGGAAAGCCAGGAAGGCAAAGGCACCACAATGACGTTCGCTTTGCCGGTAAAATAGGGCTGTGACGACTTGCCATGCAATGCGACCAAAGATAATAGGCCCACCGGAATAGGTGGGCCTATGTCTTTATTTGTCGATCTCCAGCCAAAAATAATTTGGCATTACAGTGGAAGCGCTGATGAGTTTGACTTTGCCCTTTGATGATTCTTTGGAATCGAGATGCGCCGGGTTTACATAGCAGACGGTCGGTTCGATCCCGAATTTTTGCTTGTACTTGAGAGCCGCTTCTGTCAATTTCTCATCCAATGGTTTCTTCGGATCATTGTCGTACCACAGCCATCCCTGTTTCATGTCGACCTTCCCAGGCTCGAGCGGGTGAGATGCCAGGTGTTCCCACGGACGTCCTGGAACAGATCGAACAGGCCTTCGTCACAGCGCACCCGAAAGTACAGACGGGGTGCGCGATTTGCCACGGTCCAGCAGCGTTCGACTGACTGCACATCGTAACGCTTGCCGTGCCATCGAAAGGCTTTGGGGAAATATCCAAAGCGTT
>JBLMXX010000248.1:0-3968 GCA_050257995.1 Acidobacteriota bacterium
ATTGAACGCTCGGGTCTTGCTAGTTGGTGCGGGTGGACTTGGCTCGCCGGCGGCAATGTACCTGGCGGCGGCTGGAGTCGGGACGCTGGGACTCGTGGACTATGACTGCGTCGATCTTTCAAATCTCCAGCGGCAGTTGCTTCATCGCACGCAAGATATTGGTCGTTTCAAGCTCGACAGCGCGGCGGAGACTTTGAACGCACTCAATCCTGATGTGCGGGTGAACAAGCATCGGCTTGTGCTCACATCTGAGAATGTCATGGAAACCATTCGCGACTATGATATCATCGTGAATGGAACGGACAACTTTCCGACGCGCTATTTGGTGAACGATGCCTGCGTGTTCGCAGGCAAGCCGCTGGTGGATGGCAGCATCTTCATGTTCGAGGGTCAGGCGACAGTCTATGACGCGAAACATGGACCGTGCTACCGCTGTCTCTTCCCAACGCCACCACCTCCAGGCGAAGTGCCGAGTTGCCAGGAAGCCGGAGTGCTGGGCGTGCTGCCCGGTATTATTGGCAGTGTACAAGTCGTTGAGACAGTCAAGCTCATCCTTGGCATAGGTGAACCGCTGATCGGGCGATTGCTGTTGTTCGACGCGCTCGCGATGGAATTCCGCGAAATGAAGATTGACAAAGATCCACAGTGCCCGGTTTGCGGTGATCATCCGGCCATCACCGAATTGATCGACTATGAACAGTTTTGCGGCGTGCCGTTCCCGGAGAACAAGCCGCCCGCATCGGACAGAGTTGACTAGCCAATTAGCGGGAGATTGCCTGTTCGCAACCGGGAGCACGTATGAAATTACCTTCACAAGAGAATGAGCGAGTAGAGTGTCCCCTGCTCCTAGCACGCATCGGGAATACCCCACTCGTACCGCTCCAGTCGCCGAACCAACAGGTCCAGATACTCGCCAAAGTCGAATGGTTCAACCCGGGAGGGTCGGTCAAAGACCGTCCGGCTCGTGCGATCTTTGAGGTCGCCATCGCACAGGGCAAGTTGACGCACGAAAAAATCCTTCTGGATGCGACGAGCGGCAATACGGGCATTGCCTATGCCATGATCGGCGCGGCGCTGGGCTATACGGTCGAACTGGTCATGCCGGCGAATGTCAGCGAGGAGCGCAAAAAGATCGCTGGCGCCTACGGTTCCGTGCTTACATTCACTGACCCACTTGAAGGAATGGATGGGGCAATCGTCAAGGCGCGCGAGTTGGCGCTCGACAGGGACAAGTATTTCTTTGCCGACCAGTACAACAACGATGCGAACTGGCGCGCTCATTATGAAACGACCGCACCTGAGATCTGGGCACAGACACATGAGCGGCTTACGCATCTTGTAGCAGGCGTGGGAACTTCAGGCACGTTGATGGGTACGGGACGCCGGCTGAAAGAGTACAATCCTGCAATCGAACTGGTCGAAGTACAACCCGCCGATGAGCTTCAGGTTATCGAGGGATTGAAGCACATGGCGAGCGCTATCCCGCCGGGCATTTACGAACCGCAACTGGCAGATCGCAAATTGACAGCGGACATGGATTCCGCGTACCGGGAAACGCACCGCGCGGCACGGGAGGAAGGCTTGTTTGTTGGGCTAAGTGCGGGTGCAGCCATTGCCGCAGCGCGGCAGGTCGCACGTGAAATAGACCATGGCATTATTGTCGTGATTTTGCCCGATGGTGGCGACCGGTACCTGAGCACGCCTTTGTGGTCGTGAAAAAAGGAATTTCTCCAACGGATTCTTTATACTCGTCGGGTCGTTCTTATATGATTTTAAGCGATCGCACTTAGAATAGGTTCATATTGGCGCTTGGCGCAATATTTAAAGGAGCAACGCATTTCCATGCCAGACGAGCTGGTTATTCAAAATTTACACGTTACCGTGGACGGAAAAGAGATCCTGAAAGGGATTAACCTGAAAGTCGGCAAGGGACAGGTACATGCGATCATGGGTCCAAATGGGTCAGGGAAATCCACTCTGGCCAACACGCTCGCGGGCAATCCCAAGTACGTCGTCACCGCCGGCAACATTCTCTTCCGTGGTGAAAGCCTCCTGGAGTGGAAGCCTGACGAGCGCGCCCGGCGCGGCATTTTCCTTGCCTTCCAGTACCCAATGGCTATTCCCGGCGTGACCGTGGCGAATTTTCTGCGCACTGCGCTCAATGCGCGGAGGAGAGAAACCGGCTCGAACGGGAATGCCAAGGCAATCAGCATTCCTGAATTTCGCAAGCTGATGACTCAGAAAATGCAGTTGCTCAGACTCGACTCCTCTTTCGCTACCCGTTACCTGAACGATGGGTTTTCCGGGGGTGAAAAGAAACGTGTTGAGATCTTGCAGATGGCGGTGCTGAATCCCGAGATGGCCATTCTCGACGAGACCGATTCGGGGCTGGACATTGACGCGCTGCGGATCGTCTCTGAAGGGGTGAACGCGTTGCGCGGTCCCAATCTCGGCATCCTGCTGATTACGCATTATCAGCGCATTCTAAACTACATCAAGCCCGATTTTGTACACGTAATGGTGGATGGCAAGCTAGCCGTTTCAGGCGGACCTGAACTTGCGCTGGAATTGGAAGAAAAAGGTTACGATTGGATCAAGGGTGAGGGGACGCCCAAGTAGTCCTTGGGTCGAACCGAGACCTGCCCTCAAGGAGGGAAAAGCATGGCAGAAGTGGATAAGAAGACGTTTGACATTGGCGCTTCGAGTTCGGTTTACAAAGAGAAATACGGTTTTTACGACCCGGAAAAATACGTCTTTAAGGCAAAAAAGGGGCTGAACCGCGAGGTCGTGGAAGAGATCTCGTGGATGAGAAACGAGCCCGAATGGATGCGCAAGTATCGCTTGCGCGCCCTCGAAATCTTTTACAAAAAGACGCTGCCGCAGTGGGGTGGCAATCTCAACGACATTGACTTTGACGACATTTACTATTTCTTGCGCGCCACTGACAAAGCGGAGCGTTCCTGGGATGAAGTGCCGGATCAGATCAAAAAGACCTTTGATCGCCTTGGCATTCCGGAGGCAGAGAAGAAATTCCTTGCCGGCGTTGGCGCCCAATACGAATCTGAGGTGGTATACCACAATATCCAGGAATCATTGCGCAAACAAGGTGTGATTTTCCTGGGCATGGACCAGGCACTTGCCGAGCATCCGGAGATTGTCAAAAAGTATTTTGGCACGGTGATCCCGGCAGCCGACAACAAGTTTGCCGCGTTGAACAGCGCGGTCTGGTCCGGTGGTTCATTTATCTACGTCCCACCGGGTGTGCATGTGGACATGCCTCTCCAGGCGTACTTTCGAATCAATGCGCGGAACATGGGGCAATTTGAGCGCACGCTGATTATCGCCGACGAGGGCTCGTATGTTCACTATGTGGAGGGCTGCACGGCCCCTACCTACTCCAGCGATTCGCTGCACAGCGCCGTGGTCGAGATCATGGTCCACAAGAACGCACGCGTTCGCTATACCACGATTCAGAACTGGTCGTCGAATGTCTACAACTTGGTGACAAAGCGTGCGGTAGCACAGCAGGATGCGACGATGGAGTGGGTTGACTGCAATCTCGGCTCAAAACTCACGATGAAGTACCCCAGCATTTACATGACCGGCAAGGGGGCTCACGGCGAGATTCTCTCCGTGGCATTCGCAGGCAAGGGACAGCACCAGGACGCCGGGGGTAAGGTTGTCCACGGGGCGCCTTTCACGTCCTCTACAGTCTCCAGCAAATCCATTTCCAAGGATGGTGGACGCACCTCGTATCGCGGCTTGCTCAAGGTCTATCCTGGGGCAGAAGGTGTCAAATCCAATGTTCGTTGCGATGCTCTCCTGTTGGACGAAGACTCGCGATCAGACACCTACCCTTACATTGAAGTGGACGAAGACAATGTGACCATCGGTCACGAAGCCAGCGTCTCGAAAATCGGCGAGGAACAGCTCTTTTACCTAATGTCGCGCGGTCTAACCGAAGCGGA
>JBLMXX010000249.1:0-8302 GCA_050257995.1 Acidobacteriota bacterium
TGCGCGAACAGATTCCCGCGCAGCTTGTGCCGAGCAGGCAAGTAGGCTTTTTGCACAACTCCGTGCCCGTCAAAAGTAGTGTAATCGCAATACACAAAACCCGCCCGCGGCGCTTTATCGAAAGCAGCACTCATCCGCTCCAAGAATTGCCGCTCCCACAAGTCATCTGAGTCGAGAAAAGCAATATAGTCTCCGCGCGCAAGCGCCAGCCCGACATTGCGTGCCGCGCTCGCGCCCGCATGTTCGATTCGATGGTATACCAGCCGGTCTGAGGATAAGGCATCCATAGTAGGAGTGTCATCCTCTGAACCATCGTCTACGACGATTATCTCAAAATCGCCCCAGGTTTGGTCAAAAACCGAAGCGAGCGTCTCCGCCAATAGTGGACGACGGTTAAAAGTTGGAATAATGACACTGATTTTAGAATCCACTTGTTTCAGGTCGCTGGTAGCGCACTAATTTTTGGAGTGCGCGTAGTTCGAGTGGAAAAGCATATACGCGCGAATGGTAACGCCACGTACTCGCGGCGCGCAAAAAGGCACGCCATCCCTTCGAGAGTCGCGCGTCGGTCGTCGTCGGGTAGTAGGCATTGAGGACGCGTTCGAAATCTCGAATATCCTGGCGCAAGCGTTCACCCAACCAGGGCATCTGTGAACTATGCCGCTGGGAAAAGTCGAGCCACTCTTTGCTCACCCACTCGTCGAGAGTTTCGGGGAAGCGAAAGCCCTCGGCGCGCGCGGTATCGTACAGATCGCCCGCGAGGGGCACCGGCGTATAGTGATACATGATGATCTCACTCGCCGGGTTAACTTGCTTGACGCGGCGGATAAACTCGATCGTTTGGCGGACATCGGTT
The DNA here is from genome assembly GCA_050257995.1 of Acidobacteriota bacterium. GTDB lineage: Bacteria > Chloroflexota > Anaerolineae > UBA4142 > UBA4142 > JBLMXX01. The sequence goes on from JBLMXX010000249.1 coordinate 857, forward strand.
TCCGGATCGGGCGGATTGCCCATTACGAAGGAAAATTCAGGGACGATGCCGTACGCCTTCATTTTCGCCGCGATCGCCAGAGTCTTTTCCGGCGACAGCGTGCCCCCTTTGTCCATCTGCTTGAGTGTTTCGAGCGAGCCTGATTCCGCGCCCATGAATACCATCTTCAAGCCCGCGTCGTGCATCAAGCGCCACGTTCGTTCCGAATATTTCAGTAGCGTGTCGATCCGTCCCTCGCCCCACCATGCGAGGGAGAGTGGCATGATCCGCCCGGCGATTTCGGCTGTGCGCGCCTCGTGGGTGAAAAAATTATTGTCATAGAACTCGATGGCGTTGACTCCCCAACGTCGGCTGTAAATCTGTGCGATCTCTGCGACACGCGTTGCCGACTGCGGCAGCCAGCGACCGTTCACCATATTGACGACCGCACAGAAATTACAAAAGAATGGACAGCCATAGCTCGAGTGGTGCGGCAGGGTCCGCGAGCCAAGAAAGGTGTTCCGCACGTACCGGTTCATGTCCAAGCGCTCATACGGCCAAGGGGGTAAGCGATCAGGGTGCGGGAGCGGGGCGAGAGGGAGATCCCCAACCACCTGATTATCTCCTGATCGATAGGCCAACCCGGCGATCGCTCGATGATTTGACCCGGTTGCCAGAGCGTTTAGAAGACTGAGAAAAACCATCTCACCGTGCCCGCGCACCACGAAATCTACGAACGGCGATTTCAAGCAGACCTCCGCGTGCTGAGTCGGGAAATAGCCGCCCCACACGACCGCGAGTTCGGGAAACTCGTTCTTGAGCGCGCGGCATTGCAGGACCGCCTGGGCAAGCTGTGGACCGGGCATGACCGTCACAGCGAGGACGTTCGCGCCAGAGCGGATACGCTCGCGCAAAGCAGGCAATGGGTCCTTTACGTCATTTCCATCTACAATAGTCCAATCGTATTCGTCCAGTACAGCGGCAAGTGCCAGGAGCGACATCGGAAGGATTCTTTTTCCAGAGCTGTTGCTCTGCGGATTGTAGAGAATGATTCTAGGGTTCATCGGATCACACTAATTTCATAAACCGTTACGATTTCGTTCACCAGATCGCGTTGATGGATCGGGTGGGTCTTGAGATGTTTCGCCGAGCGTAATGCCGCTGCAATCTCACCATCGGTAGAAAGCACCACCAGCGCCCGTCCCCCTTCGCTCAAATGCGCCGGCAATTCATCCAGAAACCGATCAAAAACATCCGGGCTGCGCCACGCCGCATCCGAAAGATCGCGCGGCTTGCCCCGAAAGTAGGGTGGATTGAAAAGGATCGCATCGAACCGTTCATCCCCAATTGGAGCAAAGAGATCACCTACGCGCGTTTCAATTCTATGATCGAGGTGGTGGACGAGAGCATTGATATGAGCGCATCGCGCGGCCTCTGGATTGATATCTGTCGCGACGACGTGGGCGGACCGGTGTGCCGCGAAAATAGCCCCGATCCCAGATCCGGTGCCAAGGTCGAGCACGCGTGCGCTCGCCGCCAGCGGAGTCCGGTCCACTGACTCGGCGAGAAAAAGCCCGGTTCGCATTAATACGCCATCGAACACACCGGGCAACACGATGATTTCAATCCCACCGACCTTTTCCACCCTCAGTCGATTCCGGTCACGCACTGTTATGCGAATCCAGCCCGACAACGCTTTTCGGTACAACGCGCGCAAAACAGATTCCCCCCGCTCCATTTCCGTTACCACACGCGACTCCGCAAACCCGTCTTGAGGGTACAAACGCATTTACGGCAGACTTTGTTCTCTGCCACATTCAGCCCACGCCGGAACACCACCATTTCGTCGCGCAGTATCGCGCTCAGGCTTTTCGCGCGAACATTCCCAACCGCCGGGTGAAAATAGCACGGACGCACATTCCCATCCGCCTCCACCACGACACTCATCCACGGTGCATTGCACGCGACTGGAGGGAACTCACCGATACCCAACTGCGCGGCATAATACCGTGGCAGCCGCCTCAATTTCTCAGGCGACTCGGCGATGAAACCGGTCTCAAAATCATGCCTGTGCGTACGGATCGTATCTTCCACCACCTGCTCGAATTGCCCGACCTGGTCCTCGTCCAGCAACAGGCCGCGCGCGGATGATTCGTTGCGACGCCCAAATGCCTCGGATGTGACATCGGCAGAAAGAAACGAAATCTGCTTCAGCCCCATCGCGTGCGCCTTGTCTATCAAGTTTGGCAAATCGGTGAAATTGTATCGGTGCAACGTGCTCCGGGCACGAATGGCAAGCCCGGGCGCAAGATCTTGCAGCTTGGCAACGCCACGCTCGACAAGGGCGAGTGCATTCACTCCACGGATCAATTCATACAACGGCGCCGTATGGCCATCCAGGGAGATTGTCACCTGTTCAAACCGACTAGCCACCGGCTCTGCAAATTTTTGTAATAACAGCCCGCTGGTAAGGAGGTGCAGTTTCAACCCCTGCGCACGAAAGAGATCGGCAATCTCGAAAACTTCCGGTCGGAGCAGCGGTTCGCCTCCGGAGAACAAAACCAGACGCGTATGCAGCGCAGAAAGTTGAGAGACCAGTCCTCGTATCTCGTCGCGAGTCAGATCGGTCGCGCCATCAGATCGCCACCAGTCGCACGAAACGCAGCGCGAGTTACAGCGCGCAGTTGGAAAAAAGATCAACAACGGCAGAACAAGAGTTTGATTTGTGGCTTGATTGTATTTGACTGCGGCGTTCGCCGCCAAAGTAGAAAGTGGGAGGCACATGACATTATTTCAGATAGAGGCAGGTAACCTCTTTTTTAACTGTCGCTTTCCAACCATCAAACCGAATCGCGCCGGTTCGCGCTTTTTCCGCAACTTTGCCCGCCACTGACGAGTCGCCCAGCGTGCATCCACGAACGGCTCGATCCAATACCAGTCGAGCGCGAACGTACGCCCGAGGTTCCCGAAATCCGAGAACGTGAGAAATCCAAGCGTGTCGCGGACCAGGTCCAAGCCGAACCGCTGTTTGAGACTCTGTGCTTTTGCTTCCAACATCAATCGACCGCTCTTCGCATCGTGATACATCGGAGAGTCCATCACAATGACCAGCCCGGCAGGCGCGAGTACCCGTATGCTTTCCGCGATGGCACTTTTAAGGTCTCGCGCATAGTGCAGGGACGCATTAAAGACGACTCTATCAAATTGAGCAGCGGCAAACGGCAGCGCGGAAAAATCGGCCTGGTAGGCATCCGGCAAAGCCGCGAACCGGCAGAATGCGCCCAATCCGTCGAAATCATCATCGCTCAAGTCTACCGTCGCGACCGAATGCCCGCGCCGGCTTAATTGGTATGCGAGCCAACCATTGCCGGCGCCGAGATCGAGCACGCGCTGGTCCCTGCCGATGACGGGCAATAGCGCACTGTAACTTGCCCTGCGCACTCGCCAGGTCTCGCGTTGGGGGTCCGCGGCCTGCACGGAGGGCAGATGTCGGTAATAGTCCGCGTCCGCTGCGCCCCAACCCTCTGCTTGACGGATTGCCCGGTAATAATCCAGAAACTCTCCATGACGTTTGTCGTCACAGAGAAAGCGCCAGATATCTCTGACTCGCACATAACCCGAACCGCAAGACTGACATTTTGCGCGTTCGCCATCAACGTGAACCGGCTCGTGGTCTTTGGGGCAAGCGAGAACCGGCCAAGAATTCACTTTTTTCTCAGCACCATCACGAAATGGTCGCCCGCCTCCCGGAAGAATGGTTTATCGCGCAATATGTAATCCGCGCGGTCAAGCAGATTGAACAATCGCGGGAATTTCTCGTATTGATGTGCCAGATAAGGCGGTGGAGTCAACAGTGCCAATGAGCGCCAACCCTCCGGTACGAATTCGGCGGCAAATTCGCGTGAAAACTCGCGGGGGGTGTAGTAACGTGTCCAGACGATCTCTCCGTTTAAGGGCACCGGCAGAACTCCGGGCTCTAGGCGCAGACGCGCCCGCTGCCAATTGCCGCGAAGGGTGTAAAGTCCAAGCTCCCATGGACAATAGCGCCCCATCACAACGGCAACTAACCTGCCGCCTGGCTTGAGCTTGGCTGCGAGCGCGGACGAGACAGTACATAATTCCGGGAGGCAATTCAGTGCCCCAAAATTGGAATACGCTCCATCAAACTCTCCCGGCTCGAGCCGCTCCAGCTCGTGAATGCCCAATGTCATTGCACGGCCTCCATTCCCAGAGCGTTCCAATCGTTCGTTTGTCCGTGCGACCATCGCCGGAGATACGTCCAATCCAGTCACGTCATAATTGCGTGAGGTGAGGTAAGCGGCATCAATGCCAGTACCGCACCCGAGATCGAGCAAACGCGCACCGCGCGGAAAGGTGTGCTCAATGATCTGCATGACCTGTGCGCGCATTTTTTGAATTATGGCGTTGTTGCCCAATGGCCCATCGTAAGCGGCGGCGACCCTGTCGAAAGCCCGGCGGGTAGCAAGGAATTGGCTATCCATGGAGTGTCCGAAACAAGAGTGACGAGACATGAGAGACCAGAGATGAAAGGAACGGTGTTGCTTTCCGCTTTTCTTTTTCTATCAAGTCCATTTTCCAGCGAGCGAGAACAAGCCTCACCCCATAAATAGGAATCGCGGCCAGCCAGCGCAGATGGGTCACGCGCCATTTGCGCGGTTGATGGATGGTGTGTGCTAGTTCCGCCCACGACCGGCGTAGCCGAAATTCTGCATGGACAGCCCAATGGAGTGTCCGGTAAAACTCGGTCGAATATGTGCCATGATACATCATGGCCAAGTCGTCACTGTCTATCCAATTTTGCTTCTCACCCAACTCTTGTTGCACCTGTTCAAAAAACCGGGTCCCCGGCAGCGGGTAGGAAACTGAAATACCGATGTCGTCAGGCTGACAATCACGCACCATTTGCAGCGTCTTGGCAATATCGCGGCGGTCCTCCCCTCGATAGCCAAACTGGAGAAAAAAACCGACCTGGATACCGGCGCGATGGAGACGCTCGGTCGCGGTAGAGATCTGTTCGACACGCGTGCCCTTTTCCATGGCATCAAGGATCTTTTGGGAGCCGGACTCGGCGCCCATCCAGACAGTGCGGCAACCGGCGCGTTGGAGGGCCGCTACCGTATCCTCTTTGAGAAGATCGGCACGGAGCAAGCACTTGAACGGAATCTGCGTATCGTGCTCGCGCACCAGGTCGGCGAAGCGTTCGATCCAGCCGGGTTTCAAGCCAAAGATATCGTCGGCGAATTCGACGTGGTCCGGATGGAATTTCTCCTTTAGGAGTTTCATTTCGGCGACAACGTTTTCCGGGCTGCGCACGTTGTACCGCTGTCCATAGATCGGCTTGGCACACCAGTTGCAGTGGAACGGGCAGCCCCGCGTGGTTACCAGATTCATCGAAAAATAGCCATGCGCGCGGCGCCAGACATGCTCGTAATTTCGTATGTCCACCAAATCCCACGCCGGAAAGGGGAGTTGGTCGAGTTCACGGATAAACTCGCGCGGCGGCGTCCTGTGAATCATCCCGTCGGGCTCGCGGTATGCCAAACCATGAATGCTCCCGAGGTCGATGGCGAGACGACCCGTGAGGGTATCCATCAACTCGCTCAGGGTCCTCTCGCCTTCGCCGACGAGAACGTAATGCGCACCCTGCTCAAAGTATTCGCGCAAGTGGTCTGTGGCATCTGAGCTGGAGACAATGATTGTACAACCGCGCTCCTGCGCCGCGCGCATCATGGCAAAAGCCGCCTGGCGCATGCGCAGCAGGCACATCTTGCTCAGATAATTAAAACTATCCTCATACAGGACTGCAAAACGGGGAGTGTGCACTTCCAGCGCGGATTCCCACTCCTTTTCCGACCGAGCGAGCATGGCATCGAAGAGAGCAATGTCATACTCTCGCTCCCGCAGCATACTCGCGGCATACAGAGTGCCAAGCGGGGGATAGGGCTGCATCGCAGCATTCAGTTTCTGATCGAAACGGAGATAGTACGACTGCCCGAAAAGGACCTCTGCCATGACACCTCACTGTTCGCGCGCAGCGAACTGGGTAAGCACGCGACGCTCGTGCCCGCCAAAAAAACCGCGGCAGGCGTCTTCCGAAAAGGTTACGGCATCCGCGTCCTGGGGAACCTGCAAAGACAATTTTGCGATTTTGCGCTTCATCTCCCAATGCTCGACCCGGTCCCCGAGCGCGCCGCCGAGCATGCGTTCGGCGACTTGCTTGAACCAACCGCCGACTCGATTCAATCGATCCTCTGATCGTCGCGCGTGGATATCATCGGCATTGGGGAGAAAATCAATAATCCATTGATTGAGCGCACACATTTGCCGATAAACGTCAAGACCATAGAGCGGGATCATCTGGACGATCTCGTGTGCGGTATAGAGATTCCGATCGTAGATGACGAGATGATTCTGGGCGAGAAGATAGTTTGGACAAAGGTAATCCCCCAAAAGTCGGGCAAGCCGGACGAGGGCGACTGCCATCCCACGCACCATCCACAAGCGTCCCGGCGCGGTCACGATGAAATAGTCAATGTCGTTATCGCGTGCGTTCTCCATTGCTAATCCGCCGGTAAGCGCGACCATCCGCACGAAAGGCAAGTGGGCCAGTAGTCGCGCATAGAACAATGCCCTGGGAAATTGGCGTTGGGCAGCCGCCCGCAAACGGCGACGAGCGGCAATCAGAGTCTGGCGCTGGGGCAAAGTCAGAAAACCTTCGACTCGCGATACGCTCCCGTTGAGCCGGGAGTGATCGTTCAACGCCGCATCCACTTCTGCACGGGTTGTGCGCACGCCGATCAAAAATTGAAAGACCTCATCGGGCGTCATCGCATAATCGAAGAGGTCAGCATAGTTCAGGGTTCGCACAATGGCTGCGGCAAGCGGATCGTTCATTTTACCCTACCCAAGATATACGTTATCTCTTATACGTATCAAGGCGAGTTCCGGTTTCATGGATAGAACAGTGCATTATCCCCCTTGATAAACACTAGATTCCCCGGTATACTGAGTTTGGGGGGCTTGAAGAACAAAGACAGAAAATGAATCGGCTCACGTTTGCAATCTTCATCCTTCTATATCTTTCAGTGGCGTGCATGCCCACGAACGCGCCTCCACCGCCGATGGCACTAGAGGCAGCCATGGCGGATATCCCGACAATAATGCCGACTTTGACGGATGTCCCAACACGCGCGCCGGCGCCTACGCAAACACCTGTGCCGACCTTTACACCGGCGCCAACCCAGACGAACACCCCAATCCCAACTCTCGCCCCAAAAGCATTTAGGCAACTTGCTCCATTATACGTGGCCGGTCCTTACGTTAAGCGGAGTGACACTAAGGCAGCGGTCTGGCTAAAGGGAGTTAACATAGAGGAATTCAGGCAGCGCAATCCCCATACATTTGTCGATCTCTACCTGTTTCAGGGATTGGGGAAAACCATGGATG
>JBLMXX010000250.1:0-4405 GCA_050257995.1 Acidobacteriota bacterium
GACGATCACGTTGCTCCGCGCTTTGATGCCTTGGAGATACTCGCCAAAGAGTTCCGGGTCCGCGATGGGCATGCCGTCCGCCGGACGCCGCGCGTGAATGTGTACGGACGCCGCGCCCACTTCCGCGCATTCGACCGCCTGATCAATGATTTGCTGCGGGGTGTAAGGCAAGTACGGAGTTTGAGTTGGCACCGTGACGCCACCCGTCAAGGCCGCCGTGATGATCAATTTTTCCATGTTGCTCCTCCAGTGAGTTAAAGAACCCATGAACCAATTGCCCAATAAGCCAATCATAAATGCTCACGCTGCTCATCGGCGAATTGGCTCACTGCCGCTTGGCGCCTCGGTCGAATATAGGCCAGGATACCGTCCGGAAGGTATAGAATGACGACTACCATCAACAGCCCAAACAGGACGCGTGCGGCTTCATTGCCCATTTGCAGTGTCAGAAACTCGCTGATGAGGCTGATGACCACCGCACCAAGAATCGGGCCCAGCCAGGTCTGCCGCCCACCGAACAGCGCCATCAATACGACAAGCACAGACAGGTTCACGTCAAACATAATATTGGGATACACGTAGGTTCGATAATACGAAAAAATGCCGCCGACCATTCCGGCCAGAAACGCGCTCAGCAGAAAGGCGATCATCTTGAGCTGCGTCGCGTTGATGCCCAGAGTCTGCGCGACTTGTTCATCTTCGCGAATCGTAATCAGTCCGATACCGAGCTTGGATCGCAAAGCCCAATGCGCGACAAGTACACTGACGAGCAGAACCGCGAGCATGGCTTCGTAAAAGAGGATTCGATTGGTGAGAGGGTCCATTTGCGGAATCTTGAGGAACAAGCCCGAGGATCCGCCCGTCCATTCGACGTTCAACACGACCACGCGCACGGCCAGCGCGAGGATCAAAGTGACCAGCGCAAAATACGGCCCGCGCAGGCGCAAACACGGATAGCCCACTACCAGGGCGACCAACGCCGCGATCACCCCGCCGAGCGGGGTCGTCAAGAGTGGCGACCAACCGAGGTTGGCAAACAAGAGCGCGGTCGTATAGCCGCCAATGCCAAAGAACGCAGCGTGACCAAAGCTGAGATACCCGGTATAGCCGCCGATGATATTCCAGCCCACCGCCAGCGCGGCGTAGGTGAAGATCGAAAAAAACAGCGTGAGCAAATAAATATTATTCAGGCCCAGCGGGACAAGCGCGAGTACCACGGCTCCCCCAAGAGTCAGCATCAAATCACGCGAAATGGATAATCGCATAACTTCACCTAACGCCGCAACAAGCCGGAGGGTCGAACCCACAATAACGCGATCAAGAACACGAACAGCACCATGTTCACCCAGGTCAGCGGAATAAACACGCCGCTGATCCCGAGGACGAGACCGATCAACAGCCCGGCGAGCGCCGCACCCAGAACGCTTCCCACACCGCCAAAGATGACGACGAGAAAGACATAGATCATCCAACTGAAATTCGTCGCGGGGTCGAAAGTGTACATGAGCGCCATCCCGACACCTGCCACCCCGGCCGTAACCATCGAGGCACCATAGGTGATGCTTGTCACGCGTCCCAGGTTTACGCCCGCGAGCGCCGCACCCTCCTGGTCTTGCCACACCGCGCGCACCGCTTTGCCCGTGTATGTGCGATGGAGAAAAGTATACAGTGCAGCGAGCGTTATGGCAGCGAGAGTGAAGGCAATTACCGGACCATAGGAGAAAGCAATCGGACCGATGAAGAGCGCGTGGCCCACGTAAGAAGTATTCAGCACGCGCGGGTCCGGCGTCCAGACCCAGGCCATGCTATTCTCAAGCGCCGCGCCGAGTCCAAACGTGAGCACCATTGACGCGAGTGCCAAATCGCGTGCCCGTCGGGCGATTTGCTTGATGAGTAGTTCGTGGAAGAGAATTCCCAGAACGAAAAAGAACGGTACGATAAAGACGAGCGACAGAATCGGATCGATGCTATACGATTTCGTCGCCCAATAGGCAATGTACGCCGCGAGCACGGCAAACGCCGCGTGTGCGACATTGATGACGCGCGTCACTCCCCATGTCAAGCTAAATCCAACGCCGAGCAGTGCGAACGCGCCGCCGACGAGGATCCCGCTCACCAGAGATTGTGTAAATTCGTAAACCGAGAAAGGCACGCGCAAACCTCAAGAGTATGGGAGTATGGGTGTTTGCACCCACACTCTCATACCCCCACACTCATTTCCCCCACGCGGGTTTCGGGTAAACGATGTCGGCAGTCTTGACGTCTTTCGGCCAGACCAGCTCTGGCTTGCCATTGATGACCTGGGTCGCGTAGTTGTAAGCCGAAGGGAGACCCTTCTCGTCAAATTTGAATTTGCCGCCAATCGTGCTGATCTCGTTCGACCGCAAATAGTTCGCAATCGCATCTTGGTCCACGCCCTTGGCACCTTCCACGCCGCGCTGCAAAGCCTGCATCCAGGCGTATCCGAACAAAAAGTACTGCGGCGCGACCGGCTCGTTGAAACGTTTTTTCGCAATGTCGTTCAGATCTTTCATCCCGGGGAATGGCAGCGAACTGTGCATCGGCGTGCCGGAGAGCGCATAGTTGCCATCCGCTTGCAATTCACTTTGCCATTGTGGAATCAGTGTGCCGACGCCTTCGAGGTACAGCTTGGGGTTGTAATTCAGGGCTTTCATCGCCTTGGTGATGGCGACGCCATCGGGGAACAGACTGTTCGCGACCAGAATGTCGGCGTTAGCGGCTTTGGCCTTGGCGACAAGCGGTTCCGCGGTGGCGAGCGGAAGATCATAGAGTTCATTGACGACGATGTTGATCCCGAGGCGCTTGGCTCCCTCGTCGGTGCTGCCTTTAACTGCAAGGCCGACGAGGTTGTTCATGGTGAATACCGCCATCGTCTTCGGGCGCTGGTCGGGGGGCAGGCTCGCGAGCCATTGCCAAATCCCCTCGTACCACCATTCGCCCATGAGTGGCGGTCCACCGAAGGAATACTTGAAACCTTGTTGGAAGGACTTCATGTGCCCGCCCATCGAGACATAGACCATCTTGTATTTCTCGGCGATGGCCATTTGTGCCGCGGCGGATGTGCCGGGATACCCGCCGAGCAACAAATCAACTTTGTCCACGGTGATTGCTTTTTCGAGCAGACTCACCGCTTTGTCGGCCGAACTGCCATCATCCGCAATCGAAAGCTCGACCGGGCGACCGAGCAGTCCACCTTTCGCGTTGATCTCTTCAGCCCAATAGCGATAGCCCTGCTCGACCCACTTGCCGGTATCGGCCGAACCACCGGTGAGTGGCAGCGTACCGCCGATTCGAATGGGCTTGCCGGACGCGGCAGATTGAGTAGCAGCAACTGAGGTGGGTTGAACGGCTGGTACTTGGGTGGGCTGAACCGCGAGTGTCGCGGTTGGTGGAGCGGCAGTGGGTATTGGGGTTGGCGCGGGCGCACAAGCGACGAAGAAAACCACGAGGATGAGTAAAAGACTGGCGCGAATCAAGAAACGGAACGTGTGCATGGGTCCCCTCCTTGGGAAAATGTGGCACCTTGCCGGTGGTGGATCAGCCACGATCAAGACTTGGATCCCCTCTCCTTCACATACCGGATCAAGGCATGACCGACTCGGGTGACGTGGTCGCGAGTGATGGCGGCAGCTTGCTCTGCATTTCGCCGGCGACAGGCCTCGAGAATGGCGCGATGCTCCGCCTGCGCCTGTGGCATATCACCCAAGCAGGTGATATAGGCATAGAGGTAATGATGCGTTCGACGCCGGAGAACTTGCTGCAATTCACAGAGATGCTGGCGACCGGAAGCGGCATACAGAGTCGAATGGAAACGATGATTTAGGTTGACGGCAATCAAAACGTCTTTTAGATGATGGTCCAATTCGTCGAGGATCGCGGACATTTCGTCGAAGGTTGTTTCTGAGAGGCGCGGGACGGCAAGACGCGTAGCCATTTCTTCAAGAAGCGCCCGTGTATCGTAAATATCTTCCAAATCCTCGGGGCTGAGGGAGCAGACAATTGCGCCGCGATGTGGATAAATGGTGACCAGTCCGTCCGCTTCGAGGTCGCGTAGGGCTTCGCGGATGGGCATGGTGCTAACCTCGAAACGCTCGGCGAGGTCTTCTTGGCGCAGATACTGTCCGGGGTGCAGGTTCCCGCGGATGATCTCATCGCGCAGGGCCTGGACTAGTTGGTCTTTGACGGTGCGATTCAGCAAGGGGAAGCATCCACGATATGATATATTTGATCAAATATCTGGAGCGTACACATAATAATACGATCAGGCTGCAATTCGCAACATCCGAAAGGGTAGTCTTCAGAGTTTAGTTTGGCCTATTCCCTCAGCGGACAGGGTATCGTGCCGGGTGCGAGTTCTCGAAGCGCAGCCGGACCGACGCCCGCG
>JBLMXX010000251.1:0-13572 GCA_050257995.1 Acidobacteriota bacterium
GTCGGCGGAGGTGTGGAAAGTGTGCAGGAGAACACATCCACCCGGCAGACACTCTCAGGCGAGCAGATCCAGCGGCTGGTCGCGGCCGGCCGGCAGATCCAGGAGGCTTACGGTGCCCCACAGGATATCGAATGGGCCTTTGCCGGCGGCGAGATGTTCCTCTTGCAGGCGCGCCCGATCACATCCCTGTTCCCCGTTCCGCGAGTTTCGTTCGACCCGCTCTCCACCTGGTTCTCGTTCGGGGCATTTCAAGGCCTGGTCGGGCCGGTGACCCCTCTTGGCCAGGAATGTATCCAACGCGTCAGCCTGGGAATTGCCAGAAAACTCGGTCTATCCGTCAAATTCGAGGAGCAGCGTGTGCTTGAAGTTGCGGGTGAGCGCATCTGGGTCAACATCAGCGATGTGATTTCCAACCCGCTCGGCTACCGCGTGCTGGGCGGCTTTCTGGCGATTGGCGAACCGGGCTCGGCACTGATCCTGCGCCAGATCAGTTCGAACCTAAAGCTGGGCACTGGGAAAGGGAAAACCCGGCTCAGCACGCTCTACCGTGTGTTGGGCTTTGCGCTGCCGGGTCTTGTAGAAATCCCTCAGGCGATCCTCCATCCCGAAAAAGCGCGGGACCGTTTCGATGCTCATCTTGAGGCTTACCTGAAGACTGTGCGCATCCCTGGGGGAGCGGATCGCTTCGAGCGACTGGCGAGCGTTGCGGCATTCCTGGACAACCAGGGGGGATTGGCGGACGCCCTGCCCGTCCTGCTGCCGCGCTTTATGCCGATCATGGCACCGTCCCTGGCTCTGCTCAACCTGATCGGGCATTTGCTTCCACCGAATCAGGACAATGGGCACAGCATTTCAACGCCGACTCTCGATGTTGCCCGCGGCCTGCCGCGCAATGTCACCATCGAAATGGATTTGCTGTTGTGGCAGACGGCAGAGGTGATCAAGCGCGATGCGGCGGCGGCAGAAGCTTTCGCCCGCGTTGAGGCTCCAGCGCTGGCATCTCGCTACCTGGGTGGGGACCTGCCCCCGGTCGCTCAGGATGCAGTACGGAGCTTTTTGGACCGCTATGGTATGCGTGGCGCCGGTGAGATTGATCTCGGCCAGCCGCGCTGGCAGGAGGACCCGACGCCCATCCTGGCGACTCTGCAGAGCTACCTGCAGATCGCGGAGGAGAACTCCCCGGTCCGGCGGCACGCGGAAAATGTGCGTGCCGCAGAGCAAGCCATCGAGCGGATGGCCGCTCTAGTGCGCAAGCAGCCGCTTGGCTGGCTCAAGGAGAAAATCTTGCGCGCAGCCGCCCGGCGTGTGCGGCTGCTGTTGGGGGCACGGGAAAGCCCCAAATTCTACGCGGTGCGCACCATGGACATTGTGCGTAAGGCGCTACTGGAGATTGGGGAGGAGTTTGCCGCGGCGGGGACGATCCTCCGCCGGGAGGACTTGTTCTATTTGCATGTCGGCGAGCTGCAAGCGCTGTCCCGCGGTGAGGCACAGGACTGGCAGCGGCTGATCGACAGTCGGCGCGAGAGTTACGAGCGGGAACTGCGCCGCCGGCAAGTGCCGCGCCTGCTGGTCAGCGATGGGCGGGCATTCTACGAAGGCGTCGACGCAGGGAGCGACACAGGTGATACCATCACCGGCAGCCCGGTCTCGCCCGGCATGGTCGAGGGAACGGTGCGGGTGGTGTTCGACCCGCGCAACGCCCGGATAGCCCCGGGTGAGATTCTAGTCTGCCCCGGGACAGACCCCGCCTGGACACCCTTGTTCATGGCGGCCAGCGGGCTGGTCATGGAAGTGGGCGGTATGATGACCCACGGCTCGGTTGTGGCGCGCGAATACGGCATTCCAGCCGTGGTGGGCGTCCACCAGGCGACCCGGCGACTGAAGGATGGCCAGCGCATCCGCCTGGACGGAACCGTCGGAAGAATTGCAGTCCTTCGAGAGGAGTGAGCATTGCCGGTGCGCCGTACGGCCGACCCCCACGATATCCCCTTCATGGGCCACCGGACGAGTTCCATCAACGGCAAAGCCGTGCGCATCTTTCGGATGGGCACGGCAGGTACGCCGGGCTATCAAGTCCATGGAAACATCGAAGACGCACGCGCACTGTACCTCTGCTTTCCGTTTACTTGACCTCCAAGGTCGTCAGCGTCAACGCATCCTTCCCTTCACTTGTGTTCAGGCGTGACCCTGTGCTCGGATCGTACAGACCAACGATCAACCTGTACCGACCCGGTGGAAGGTTACTGGGCAATTGGATTTCCCGTCGGTCCTCGATTACCTCATCCGGTTTCCAACCGGTAGTCGGTCGCGTCCCGTTCAGGGGCAGGGCATCGCTCTGTACAAGCAATCGGTCGTTCTCATCTTGCAGGTGAATGAACACCGCGTAAGAGGTCTGGGGTGTCACGCGGGCTTGCCAGAACAGAGCGATGCCGAGAGTGTCTCCCGCGGTGAGGTGGTCTTGAGTCAATCCGAAACCGAGCAAGGTGATCGTTTTTCCAAAAGTCAGGTTCACTCGGGTCGGAACACTAGCCGAGCCGGTGTTCACAGGGCCAGGTAAAGGCGGCCGGAAGAACCAAGCAATGACGACGATGAACCCAAGTAAGGCAGCGCCAGAAGCTAATGAACCAGTCAGGTTCATGACCTTTTTTTGCACGATTTTCCTCCGGATGCGAGTTTGAATTTTATCGTCCGTAGCCGGTGCCGGGCGATGCCTATCCCATTGCGCGTGCATCACACTGGAAAGGGTTGAGCGGACTTTATCTGCTTCGCCGGCATAGCTACGGCAGGTCCCGCACTGGGAAAGGTGGCGTTCGAGCGATTCCTGTTCGGCTTCGGTGAGATCTTCATATCCCATATGGAGATAGTAGCGTGCCTGTTCGTGTTCTAGACTTTTCATCTCAATCCGGCCTCCTCTCGTAGGAGAACCCGCAACCGTTCGTGGGCCGTATGCAAGCGGGTGCGGACAGTTCGATCGCTCAATCCAACGATGCGAGCGATGTCGTTCAATCCGAGGTCATGGTAATAGCGCAATATGAGAATCTCGCGGTGTTTTTCATCGAGCGCATTGATGGCTCGCCAGACAGCCACTTGAGTCTCGTTGCGAAATGCGATCTCTTCAGGGTGAGCAGATTCGTGCGAGACCCGACCAAAGAGAGCAGCCAGCGGCTGTAAAAGTTTCTCCCTGACCTTGCGCTTGCGCAATCGCCCTCGACAAGTATTGAGGGTAATCGCAAAGAGCCAGGTCTTGAAACTTGCCTCTCGGCGATACGTGTCCAATTTGTCGATGGCAGTGACAAGCGAGTCCTGGGTTGCTTCGTCAGCCTCGACAGGATCATGCAAGATGGAGAGAGCAAAGCGGTAGAGGTGATGCCTGTAGGCGTGCACCAATGCCTCAATTGCTGCCGAATCGCCCTCCCGGCAGCCTTTCAGTACCTGAGTAATGTCGGTGTAAGCGTTCATCTACTATATTAGATGCGCGTGACCCGAAAAAGCGGAAAACAGGTCAGTGGAGGTAAAGAAAGCGGAAGAACCTAGAGCTCTATTCCCAGGAATCGTTCCAGCCAGCGGCCGCGCCAAGCGGCTCGCAGCAGGAGAAGGCACACCAGCGCGACGAGGGCGATCAGTGCATACCAGAGGGGAGCGACGGGCATAATCTCGAATGCGCTGCGCAAAGGAGGCACGGCGACGATGACGAAGAAAACGAGAAGCATCACACCGGCCAGGAGCGTCGGTCGCCAGTCCCCACTCAACTCCTCGCCGCCGACAAACCACTCCACCGGAGGTTCGACAAAGACGACGAGCGCCAGGCCGACAAAAACGACGAAGGCGGTCAAGCACGTTTGCGCAACCAGCTGCGAGACTTCGAGAATGAATTGGGACGGGGTGGATATGTCATACGTGATCCCGGCATAGCGTTCAAATCCGGAGATGGCCTCCGGGGTCACGTCGATCTGGAGCAGTGAAGTGCTGCCGGCGTAAAAGGCTCCGATATAGACGAACAGCCCGAAAGTAAAGACCGCAATGGCCGCGGGCAGGACGAAATGCGATATCTCTAGAAGCACGCTCTTACGCGTCACCGATCCCGGACGCGCCCAGAGCGCCAGGCCGACCGTAGGCGCGCCCACGGTCAAAAAGACGAGCAGTGCATTGTGTTTGGGGACAAACGGAAAGCCCAGTCCGACGATCGAGACGGCGATAATGAGCAGCGCCGAATAGAGGACACGGGTCAGGAAGAGGCGCAGAATGTCCTTCATGCCGTTAATGATCCGCTGCCCCTCGCGGAAGGCGAGCGGGAGCGCGGCGAACGAATCGCCCAGGAGGACCATGTCGGCGACGGCGCGGGTCGCCGAACTGCCGCTTTCCATGGCAATCCCCATATTCGCCTTTTTCAGCGAGAGGACATCGTTCACCCCGTCGCCGATCATGGCGACATAATGTCCCTCTTTGGCAAGTACCTCGACCAGCTTCTCCTTCTGCTCCGGCGCGATTCGACCAAAGATATTGTCGTCCCGCGCCGATTGAGCGAAACCGACCGCGTCCATTTTGGACAGCTCCGGACCCGAGACACAACGCAACTCTTGCCCGAATCCTGCCTGTTTCGCGAGCGCGGCAACCGTGTGCGGATTATCCCCGGAGATGATCTTGAGTGAAATCCCGTTATCTCTAAAAGCCGCGAGAGTCTCCTGCAATTGAGGTCGCAATTCCTCGCGCAGGGCGACGAGCCCGAGCAACTCGAGCGAGGGAAGGACCGGCTCGCCGACGGCGTCGTGGAGCGTAGAGGAATCCGAGTTGCGGGCAAAGGCGAGCACGCGCAGCCCGCCGTCGGCCCATTCGCGCAGCCGGCTCGCCGCGTCTGCTTGCGGCGCCAGGTGATCCCGCAGCATTTCCGGGGCGCCGAGGACGTATGCCCCTGGAAGCCCATCCTGAAAAGCGAGCGCGCTCCATTTGCGGGCGGAGGAGAAAGGAACCTCGTCAGCCTTTTGCCGGACCGCGCCCGGCAGCGCGACGCGCAGGGCTTCGTTGGTCTTGTTGCTGGTGCGCACGCTGGCCGCGAAATCTCCGAGCAAGCCTTTCAACTCAGGCTCACTTATGCCGACCGGGAAGATCCGGTCCAACTCGCTCTTGTTGGTGGTGAGCGTTCCGGTCTTGTCTGTGCAGAGGACGGTGACATTGCTCAGAGACTCGACAGCATTCGCTTGCTGGACGAGCGCTCCCGTGCGCGCGATCTTGAGTGCACCCATGGCGTAAGAGAGAATCACCATGAAGAAGAGACCGTTGGGGATAAGGCCGGCGATGACCGCTGCCATCTGCACCTGGCGCATAAAGGGGACGGCGGATAGAATGGAGCCGATGAGTTCCACCCCGCCCAGGAAACCGGCGAGGAAAAGCAGTAGGCGCAGGACCAGGTTAATCTCGCGCTGGAGCGGGGTCTGCGCGATCTGAAAGTGCCGCGCCTCGCGCGTGAGCCGGTTCGCATAGCTCTCTTCGCCGACCTGTGTCGCTTCATAGATCCCCTGCCCTGTCATGGTAAAGCTGCCCGAAAGGAGCCGGTCGCCCTGGCGCTTAAAGACGTGATCCGACTCGCCGGTCAGGAGCGACTCGTCCACTTCTACGTCCTCATCGCTCACCAGAATGCCATCGACGACGATCTGGTCGCCCGGGCGCACGACGAGCAGGTCCCCTTGCACCAATTCGGAAGGATCGACGCGCGCTTCGGCGCCTTGACGGAGCACGGAGACTCGCGGGCGAGTCAGGAGCGCGATGCGGTCGAGCTGGCGCTTGGCGCGGACCTCCTGCACCACGCCGACAACCACGTTAAAGAGGATGATGCCAACCCCGGCGGCAGCGTCGCCGAACCGGCCAATGGCGATTTGGACTGCCCCGATCGCAAAGAGGAGTAGATTGATCGGGTTGAAAAAGTTCGCGGAAAGAATATCACGATAAGAGCGGCTGGAATCCAGCTTGACGCGATTGCTTTGGCCGTGCGCGCGGCGCGCCTCGACCTCATCCATTGACAATCCGACGAATTCTGTCATATATGACCTTGTGCGTGCGGCCCATAATACCACAATTTGGCAGACCACGGGAGAAACGCGCGCGGATGCGGAGAAATGCCGACGGGACGGGCGCAGGAATCTCAATGCAAGTACATCACGGAATGTCATTTCGAGGGAGCGTAGCGACCGACCCTAGCACTTCGTTCCCGCTAGGGCAAGTGGAAATCTCGTTTTTGCATTCAAAGAACGAGATTTCCACCTGCCCTGGCGGGCGGTGCCAGGGTCGCTCCGCTCGAAATGACAGGCAATCGTTTTCGTGAAGTACTGAATGCTTGAGATCAAATTTTGTATGTGATTAGTTTGCGCAGCTCGATCCAGAACGTTCCGATGATCGTCGCGCCGATGATCATTGCCCACTGTGACGCGGTGAGTGATGTGATTTTCATCAGGTGCTGCAATCCCGGGATGAGCGAAATCAGGATGAGGAACACGGCTACCGCACCGCCCCAGACCAACATCAGCCGGTTGCCGCCCCAACCTAATAGCATGATCGGCTGGCGTTCCGAGCGCATGTTGAACGCCAGGAGCACGTGGCCGATGAGCCAAGCGAAGAATGCCACCGTCTGCGCGGTCATCAGGTCTTGCGTGCCATACCAGGTGCTCAGATAGACCACTGTGACCGCGGCAAACAGGCCCAGTGAGGAGGTGAGGATGCTGCCGATCATGGCCCGGTCCATGAACCTGGCTTTTGGATCGCGCGGCTTTTGGTCGAGCAAATCCGCCTCGGCCGGTTCCGCCACAAAGGAGGCGGCCGCCATCAGGTCCATGAACAGCTCCATCAGGATGATCTGCACGGGAGCAAAGGGCACCGGGATGAGCATGAGCGTCGGCAAGAGGGTGATCAACATGAGTGCCACCTTGCAGGTCAGGTAATAGCGCACCCCCTTCTTGAGATTTTCATAGATCAGGCGGCCCTCTTCCACCGCATTGACGATGGTGGTAAAGTTATCATCCGCGAGCACCATGTCCCCGGCCTCGCGAGCCACATCCGTACCGGTCTCGCCCATTGCCACGCCGATGTCCGCCGCGGCCAGCGCGGGCGCATCGTTGACCCCGTCTCCGGTGACCGCCACCCGCTCGCCATTGGCTTGCAGGGCCCGGACAATGCGCAGCTTGTGCTCAGGCGTCGTCCGCGCGAAGATGGAGGCATGCCTGACCTCCTCCTTCAAATCAACGTCGGAGAGAGCGTCCAACTCAGGACCTGTGAGTACCCCGGTATTGCCGTCGAGACCCACCTGCCGGCCGATTGCCCGCGCCGTGAGCGGGTGGTCGCCGGTAATCATGATCGCGCGGACGCCCGCCCGCCGGCAAGTGGCAATCGCATCGCGGACCTCGGGCCGCGGTGGATCGGCCAGGCCAACCAATCCGACCAAGGTCAGATTCGATTCAACCTCTTCCGGCGACGGGTGGCTTGCGGACAACGTTCTCTCGGCGAGTGCAATCACGCGCGTCCCCTCGGCAGCCATTTGGGCCACGCGGTCCAGAACCGCTTGCCGGGAAGCCTCCGTCATCGGCTTGACCGTTTGCCCCTGGACCTGTTGGGTGCACTCTGTGATGACCGCTTCGGGTGCGCCTTTTACGGCCGCCCGGAACTCGCCATTTTTGGGGTAGACCACTGACATGCGCTTGCGCACGTTGTCGAAGGTGAACTCGTCGACAATCGGGTTGTTCTGACGCACTGTTTTGACATCTTGCCCCGATTGCTGCGCCTTCCGCAGCAGCGCCGCGTCCACGGGGTCGCCCGCAAACTCCGATCCGTTTTGGACCGCGTCATTGCACAGGACTCCGATTTCCAGCAGGCGCATCTCTTGCTCCGCCGGCTCGAGGCAGTTAACCTCCATGCGGTTCTCGGTGAGGGTTCCGGTCTTGTCGGTCGCGATGACCGTCATCGAGCCCAGGGACTCGACCGCCTTCAGCCGTTTCGCGATCGCGTGCTTTTTGGACAATCGAAATGCGCCCAGCGCCAACACCATCGTGATAATAATGGGCAGCTCTTCAGGAATGGTCGCAAAAGCCAGAGACAGACCGGTGAGCAGCATCTGCTTGGGCTCTTGGTGCGCGATCAAGATGCCGATGAGCGGGACCAGCACACTAAACCCGAGGGCAAACCACACCAGCACCTTGCTCAATTCGTCCATCACTTGCTGCAGCGGCGTGCGCGGTTCCTTGATCTGGCGAGCCATTCCGGCGATCCGCCCGATCTCTGTGTTCATGCCGGTGGACACGACCAGCGCAATCCCTTTTCCGCGGGTGACCAGCGTCGAGGAATAGACCATATCACGGCGCTCCGCCAGGGGCGCTTGGGCGTCCATCATCGGCTCGGCGGTCTTGTCCACCGGGACAGACTCGCCCGTGAGCGCTGATTCATTGACCGATAGGCCGAATGCTTCCACCACTCGCGCGTCCGCCGGTACGCGGTGTCCATCCTGGAGCGGAACCAGATCGCCGGGAACAACCTGTTCGACCGGGATCTCGACAAAGCGCCCACCCCGCCGGACCGCAGTGGTCGGCTCTGCCAACTTGCGCAGGGAGGCAATGGCTTTTTTCGAGCGTTGTTCGTTAACGACCTCGACGGTATTCAACGTGAGGATGACGGCAAAGATGGTGATGGCATCGGTGGGCTCACCCCACAGAGCATACAGGAGGCCCGTCACCAGCAGCATCAGGACCATCGGCTCGCGCAGTTCTTCGACGAATTCCTCCCAGAAAGACTCTTTCTTTTCTGCGGTCAGAGTGTTCGGACCGACCTGGGCCAGGCGCGCCTGTGCTTCTTTTTCAGTCAAACCGCCCGACGGACTGCTGTCCAATCGGGCGGTCGCATCGTCAACCGTGAGGGTGTGCCAGGGTATCACCGCGTGGCGATCCGTTGGCAGATTTTTTGTGCGATCCAATTGTTCCATACTCATTTCTTTCTCTGGCGCGCTGTTTTAGGACGCGGCGCGCCCAATGCGTGCTTTAAACACCACAAGACCCACGCCACGGCATAGTGATTCGTCGTCCAGACAGCGCTTTCACTGCGGTCGACCTCGCCGACAAGCGCCTCGCGCCCATCGACCACCAGGGTCAGACCATGCCCGATCGCCTGGCGCAGCGCCAGCCCCTGGGGATAGACGACCACCGGCACCGGACCGGCGTCGTAGGGGACCGTCGAGACTATAAGCATAGAGAGCCGCCGGTTATGGGCCTCCCGTAGACGGGGCAGCAGTTCGTCCAATTCGTCGTCGTCGCCAATGCTCAGGGCGATCTCGTGCCCGGCGCGCTCGATCATTTGGCGAGCATACGCGAAAATATTCTGCCCGCCGGTGAGATTCCATGTGCCGCCAGCAGACCCTCCGCCTATATCAATGCCCTTGAGGTCACGGCTGAGCGCCTCTACATTGTCGTCCAGTTCCCGGCGCATCCGGCTCAACAGCTGCTCGGGCGGCACCGGAGCATAACGCACCATTTCGGCAAAGGACTGGGTCAGCACGGCGCCCCGCGCGGCGAGTTTGTTGAGACTCTCATAGATCATCGAGCGGGGGACGCCCGATTCCTTGGCGATTTGATATCCCGTCGCCGTGCCGAGCTGCAGCAGGGCGACATAGGCTTTCGCTTCGTACTCGGTAAAGCCCAGCGTGGTCCACCGCTCGACAAGGCTAGCCATGGCTCCTCCATAGTTGTTCGCTAAATGCTTTCGTAGTTATATATCTAACTACTATCACTATACACCCTGCGCGCCTTTTTGTCAAGAGGCGAACTTGAGGGTATCATTGAGATATGGGCGCGCCGTTGTTCGAACCGGCATTTCGGGAGGTCAAAATGGGCACGCTCAGGGTCCCCGGACCGATCAATGAGAATACCACGCTCATCGACATCGGGATGTTCGGCGCTTTCGGTATTACCGCGGTGTATTTGGTGCGCGGTGAGAAAAAATGCCTGATCGACGGCGGCACTCATGCCAACGCACCGCGCCTGATCAAGGCACTAAGAGAACTGGATGCTTTCCCGCCCGACATGATCATCGTCACCCATCCGCATTGGGATCACATGCAGGGCATCCCAAGATTGAGGCAGAGCGCTTTACAGCAGAACAAGACAATTGAAGTGATCGCCTCTCGCCAGGCAGTGCCTCTCCTCGCGGATGCGTCCTTCAACGCTTGCTTTGGCGAGCGACCGTACGTGAGCATCCAGAACGTCAAGCCGGTCAAAGAAGGAGACGTGATCGATCTTGGCGGGATTACCCTCCGGGTCTATGACATTCCGGGGCACTGCACAGGGCACATCGCGATCCTGGACGAAAAGAACAAGAATATCTTTGTCGGAGATGCCCTCGGCGACAAGGTTGCCGACGATATCTTCCTGGCGCCCTTTATGCCTCCGTGTTGGGAACCGGATGCCTTTCTCTCGTCGGTGAACAAGCTCAAGCAGATTGATTATGCAAGTCTATGCCTCGCCCATTTCGGCGGCGTCGACGGAAGTGAATCCAAGAGCATATTGGAGGAAGCCGTCGAAACTTGCAACACCTGGTGGCAGTTCTACGAGAGGCACGCGGAGAGAGTGAGCGACACGGACTATATGCTGCAAGCGATGCGGAAGGAGATGAACCAGGGCATCCCGGGGCTCGTGCCGACATCTTTAGGAATGCGGGCCATGCTCAGGTTGATAACGGGGGCGGGCACGTTACTGGGCAACAAGACTGCCATCCTCGACAAACTGGCGTTCGGCAAGTCTATCGAGTGGCTGGCAGTGGGGTACCAGACGTATACAAGCGCGAATAATGCGTCCCCATCTCTCGGCGGGAGGAATGCACTCGCGTGATTGGCAGCGCGGTGATGATGGAAGTTACAGCAGTCTTTTCTCTTTACCTTCCACCCTCTTCATCCACAAGCTCACACGGGTGGGCTGCATGGTCTCGTCCACGACCGCCAGCAGGCGCTCGGCCAGTTTTTCCAATTCAACTTCGTCACGTACGGTCGCGCTGAACGCGGCGAGCACTTGAGTGGCATCGTACTTGTGCCGGAAGAAACGCCGATCGATCGCGTTTTGAACGCGCTGGCGCAATGGAGTGAACAACGCGGCAATCGCGAGCGTGGAAACGCTCGTGACGATTTCGGGCTGCTGCGCGCCCGTTAACGCGCTGGAGACTTGCCCCAGCGAAAGGATACTGCCGAAATAGAGGAACGCCAGCAGCGCCGTCAGCACACCGTAAATCAGCGTGCGGCGAATGATGATGTCAATGTCAAACAACTGGTAGCGCAGGACGGCGATGGCGAGGATTACCGGAAACGGCAAAAGCGATAGCCCCAGTGCGTTGGCATCAATCAGCGGCTGTCCAAGGATAATGCCCGGGATGAACCAGAGGCACAGTCCAATGCCGCCGCACAGGACGAATGCAAAAATCAGCCAGCGCACTTTGCGGCGGTCGGCGGGGTCCTGGCTCGAACGGTACCCGTCCCAGACAAAATAGGCCGACAGCGACAGGAAGATAAAAGCGACCAGCCAGTTCCCGATCATCCAGCGCCCAAGCCAAGTCAGCATCGTCGGCGTGATCGCCCGACTGACCGCAAGATAGGCAAAGAAAATCGCAAATGGCGAAAAGTAAATGAGCCGGCGGGTCCAGGGGCGCCGTTGCAGAATCGGAGATGGCCGCGGAAAGACCATCGCAAACTCCAGATTCGCCCCCCAGTAGACAAGCCACAGCCCACTCGCCGACATCTGATAAAGCCAATACCCTACTCCATTCAAGAGGTCGCTCATCTGCAAGCCGAGCGCCCACGTGTACGTGTGCGAAAGACTCCACGCCCACAGGAAAAGCGCACGCGCCGCCCGATCGTTGGGCTTGATGAGAAAGACGCAAGTCATCACGAATTGCGAAAAGAATGTAAAGAGAAGTGTGCTCCAGTTCTTGACAAGGATCGCGTCGAGCGGATAGGGCATGGATGGAGCATTCAGGGCCACACGCTGTCCATTGCGCATCACGGCATAGACGAGAGGTTGATTGCTTGTCTGCATCGGACGCGCGGCACCCCATTGGAAAATCGCCTGTGCCCATGTTTCCATGCTGCGGCCGTCAACCTCTATGACGACATCGCCGCGGCGCAGACCATTTGCCATTTCAATCAGCGGTGTCACGGCGAGACCGTTGGATGTCCATGCCGGCTCGCCCGGTTCCAGCCGCGCGCCATCCGAGGGGAATGCGAGGTGCCAAACCAGAAATGCCCCGGAGAGTGCGAGAAATAACAAGGCGACCATCAAGCCGCCGACGCGGACGCGGACCGGATTACTCACTGTGGTTCATCTCTAATTTTTCATGCAGCGATTGGCCTGACTTTATAAAAGTATAGATGTAACTCCTGTAAAGTCAATCCCCTTGCGAGTATGAAACCCTTAGTGGCAAGTATGGCTGGAAAACGGCGCGGGCCTGATTTGCCTCTCGCCCAGTCCTGGTTATACTTGGTAATGGGGGAGCAGTATCTCGAACCTCAAGATGCTGGGCGAATTGCAGTGATTTGATGCCGGTTGCCGCTTGGCGGAAGCATCGATTATGGATCAATGCCATGGGTCAAAGTGGAGGTTGGAATGGGTAAAAAACCCGGTCGCAGGAAGAACAATCTCGGATCGCTTGCGGCAGGAACGGCGGGAGTTCTGAGTTTTCCAGTGGCGCTAGCAGCCGGATGGATGGCTTACAGCCGTCTCGCCATCGACCATCAGGTCTCGCTCTACAAAGCCATCGATGCAGAATGGCGCACGTTTATGGGCGAGAGAAGCGGCGAGCTCACTTTTTATATGGACCGCCAAGCCGCCGGTCGCCCTCTGGTCTTGCTGCACAGCATCAACGCCGCCGGGTCCTCCTACGAAATGCGCCCGCTCTTTGAACACTTTCGCCACACCCGTCCGGTGTTTGCGCTCGACCTGCCGGGGTTTGGTTTCTCCGAGCGCTCAGACCGGACCTATTCGCCGCGATTGTACGCGGATGCGATTCTCGATTTTATCGAGACGGAGATTGGCGAGCCGGTGGACGTCGTGGCGTTGTCGCTCAGCAGTGAGTTTGCCGCGCGCGCGGCGCTGGCGCAGCCAGACCGGTTCCATTCGCTTGCGATGATCTCGCCCAGCGGTTTGACCGCCCGTGAAGAGTCACGCGGCTCTCAAAAAGCCAGCGCGAACCGGATCAGTGGTCAGATCTACCGCCTGCTGGCTTTCCCACTCTGGGCGCAGGCGTTTTACGATTTGGTGGCGACCCGGGCGAGCATTCAGTATTTTCTCCAACAGAGTTTCGTGGGTCCGGTCGACCCCGGCCTGGAAGAGTACAGTTATGCCACCGCGCATCAGGGCGGAGCGCGCTATGCGCCGCTCTATTTCGTGAGCGGCAGGCTCTTTACCCGCGACGTTTGTTCAGGAGTCTATGAGCAATTAAAGCTCCCGGTCCGGGTCATTTACGACCGCGATGCCTTCGTCCGCTTTGATCTCTTACCGTATCTATTAGGTCATCATCCGAACTGGAGCGCCGTGCGTGTCATTCCGAGCAACGGTCTACCGC
>JBLMXX010000252.1:0-3135 GCA_050257995.1 Acidobacteriota bacterium
CGTAAAACGTAATCCGTAAAGTGATGAGGTGTTACTGTGGTATGGTGGCGAGGTAGGCTTGATTTCCGTTGATGAAGAATAGCCGTTTGCTGGTTTCGTCCACCGCAAAGGTTTTGAGCGCGTTAAAGGATTCGCGAATCTCGCCGCGAGGCTTGAATTGCCGAATGAACTTGCCGGTGACCTTGTCGAACTGCACGATCCGCTGGTTGCCCACATCCGCGACATATAGCCAGGCCGTCTCCTTGGCCGTGAAGAGCGCGGCGGATTTTGAAATCGGCGTCTCCAGGTCACGCGGGGCAAAGTCCGCAAGTTTGCCGGCACTGAATCGCCAAACGGATCCATCGCCGCGCTGAACCCACACGTCGCCATCAATGGCCATATCCACTGCCGCGGATAGGTCGACGTTCACTCCGGGCGCAAAATACGTCACCGCCGACGACCACACGCCTTCGGCGCTCGCGACATATTTCCAAATCTGGTTCTTGCCCGGATCGAGGAGGTAGAGGTTGCCAACGTAACTGGACGCCATGGTCACGCGTGCCCACTGTGAGCCATCGCTCGCCGCGCGCGCCGTCCACGTCGATTTAACCGGATCGTATTGTAGAAAGAGCCCGCTGCGGTCCAGCGCGACCAATCGGCCTGCATCAATCCACAGAATATCGATCAACTCACCCACGGTCCGTTCGCCGATTTTATCACCCGCTTTCAAGATGACGCCGTCGCCGGAGGCTGGAGTAGCCGTTGACCCCGTGTCGCTGACGGCATAGCGATAGATGCGCTGCGTCCCGCGGTCAAATATGAAAAGATCCGGCAGATGCGAAACGATGCGGGTCGGATTCGCTTTGCCGTCCGAAAAGACTGCAAACTTGGGCAGGAAAAAGAGGACTGAGATTCCGGCGATCCCATCCAGCCCGTCCTGTGCCTGGTAAGAGACACTGCGCGCCGTTGAATTGGTGGGACTGAGTTTCTGCGCCTGCTGTGCCAAAGAGAGTGCCCGTTGATACGAATCCCGTGCACTTGCCTTGTCTGTTTTTGCCAGGTTGTCTCCGGCCTTGAGTGCAACACTGGCCTGATCGAGAAGCTGAGCGATCTGTGCGGCTTGGACGCGCTGAGCGTCCTGACGGTACGTAACCCACGCGGCGCCGCCTGCCAGGACGAGGACAATGGGGAGAATTAGAGCGGCCCATCGCCAAGCGGTCTGCGTGCTCGGAGTACCACGCGTGCCGGTCGGGGCTCTGCCTTCCTCCGGCGTACCCGGCAGAAATGCCCGCACGGCGAAAATGATGATCTGGACAAAACCGCGCAAAAGCGTGCTGATCGCGCGGTCCACCGTTGCGCCAATGCGCGTCCAATCGATCTTGGTAAAGAGCCCGGCCACTGCGGCCATCAGACCGGCTATCCCGGCCAGAACCGACCCAAAAAGCTGGTTGCGACGCGCGCGCCCCTGTTCCGCGCGGATCCGGCGCTGTTCTTGCTGCTCTGCTCTTGCACGTTCCAGTGCGAGAGCATTCTCCAATCGGGCACCCTCATTATCGGCTTGGTTTGCGCTCGGCGTCTCACGGACAAGAGGTTCCGCTTCCGGCGCCGATGCTTCCTCGTACTCCGCACCCACCTCTTCAGCGGGGGTCGAGGTGAACGTCATGGAAGGCGTCGGGGTTGTCTCGAGGGCCAAGGACGGCGCGGCAACCGGTTCGACCGGCGCGCCTGCCAGACGGATGGCGATGGCCGACAGGTCGGCGGCTCCAGCGATATCCTCGAGCGTCTCGATGATCTCATCCGGATGGCGACGCGTGATCGTATCCAAAAGCTCTTCATTGGTCAGAAGATGAGCGAGCGAACGCGTCGAAAGGAGGATCGTATCACCCGGCTGCAACGTGACGTGGAACAAATCGGGCATATATTCTTTGCGCAGTCCGAGGGGGACTTCGCCGGGCATGGTGAAATCCCCGATCTCGTCGCTCGGATCAAACCAAGCCGATTGTTCGGGATACCGCTCCATCCCGGCGCCCCGGGCAACGCACGTGAGCCCAGGCCCTGCCTGCGCGATAAACAAATCATTCTCGCGCAGAACCACTGCCGTTAGTCCGGCAATGCGCCGGGACTCGGGCGGAGTGTTCAAGTTGACGTTGTAGAAATAGTTATTCGTCTCCCGCACCGCCTGCGTGAGCGCGAGGGTAATACTGCCACGTCCTCCGGAGAATTCGCGCCGTGCGGTCTCCAGGATCTCACGCGCGAGGACATCCCGTCCCTCGACCTCGCCGGCCACTTCGGTCAGAAGGCATAGGGTACCCCGCACGCCTTCATCCAGGATCGCCAAATTGTCCGGCGATTCCTGCCAGGCGCCGTCCACAATGCTGAGTTGAGCGATTGCTATGTCAGGGTTCACGCATTTATTATACACCGCGAGCCGTAGAATGTAAATAATTTGCGCGGACCGGGGCAGACGAGCGGACCGTTAGCCGATTGTTTCAATGTGTGGTACAATTCGCCCACGGACCTCCAAGAGGACACAGGGATGAATTCCACTATTTCCATCGACGACGTCAAATCCGCCGCAGACAGGGTAAGGGAAAACGTCGGGCGCGTGATCGTCGGCAAAGGGGACGTGGTCGATCTGGCGATTGTCGCGCTGTTGTGTGAGGGGCACATTTTGCTCGAGGATGTCCCGGGTATCGGCAAGACCACGCTGGCCAAAGCCCTGGCGCGCTCGCTGGATTGCACGTTTCGCCGTATTCAATTCACGCCCGACCTCTTGCCCAGTGATGTGACCGGGCTTGCCGTTTACAACCAAAAGACGCAAGATTTTGAATACCGGCCGGGCCCGCTCATGACACAAATCGTTCTGGCGGACGAAATCAACCGGGCGACCCCGCGGACTCAGTCGGCGCTGCTCGAAGCCATGCAAGAGCGCCAGATCACGGTGGACGGCGCCACCCGGATGCTGCCGCGTCCCTTTCTCGTAATGGCGACTCAGAATCCAATTGAGCTGGAGGGCACCTTTCCGCTGCCCGAGGCTCAGGTGGACCGTTTTTTTATACGGCTCGCTTTGGGATACCCGACCGAAGAGGAAGAAAACTCGATTCTTCTCCGATTCGAGCGTGAGGAACCGCTCGAATCATTGGAGCCGGTGATTGC
>JBLMXX010000253.1:0-11648 GCA_050257995.1 Acidobacteriota bacterium
GACGAAAGCAGAGATCTTGCGCACGGTAGAGGGGAGAATGTGACCGCCCTGATCCTGCGGGGCAAGCCGGTCGCCGACAAGATCCGCGCCGAGATCGCCCCCTTCATAGAGCAATTCCGCAACGAGAATGGCATCGCACCGACGCTCGCCGTCGTCCGGGTGGGCAATCGCCCTGAGGCGGTGAGTTATGCGTTATCCATCGACGGCATCTTTACGCGAAGCAGCATGGGATTTCAGATGCACGTGCTCTCGGAAGACGCGAGCAACGAGCAGTTGATCGCGCGGCTGCACGAATTGACACGTATGGACGACGTTCACGGCATCGTCCTCCAGCGTCCCCTGCCCCGCCACCTCGACCTCAAGATCATCCTCCGCGAATTCCCCGTTGCCAAAGACGTGGAAGGCATTACGCCAAGCAGTATCGGAGACCTCGCGTCGGATATGGAATCCAATTTCCGGGCTTCGACTCCCAGCGCGGCGATTGAAATACTGAACTATTATGGGGTTCCGATCGAAGGGAAACGCGCGCTCGTGATCGGGCGCTCGGACATCCTGGGCAAGCCGATGGCACTGCTCCTGCTCCAGGCGAATGCGACCGTCGCCGTGGCGCACTCTCACACGCGCGACCTCGCGGCGCTGGCGCGGCAGGCAGAATTGATCGTCGCGGCCGCCGGGCGTCCCAAACTGGTGACCTCCGACATGGTGGCTCCCGGTGCCGTAGTGATCGATTTTGGGGTTAACGTCCAGGGCAAGCCGCCCGTTCTGACCGGAGATGTGGACTTTGACGCGGTCAAGGAGACGGCGGCGGCGATTACGCCTGTCCCCGGCGGCACAGGACCCGTGACGACGATGCTATTGATGCGGAACACGCTGAACGCGGCGCAACGACAGGCGCGGCAAATAGGGATGAAAGGCAGGATCAAATGGCTTCCGATCTTGAAATCGCCCAATCGGCGGAGATAAAGCCCATCGTCGAGATCGCGCGTTCGCTGGGCCTGAGCGACGACGATTTCGATTTATACGGAAAATTCAAGGCAAAGGTTTCGCTCGACGTATTGCACAAGTACGCGGACAAACCCGATGGCAAATACGTGGTAGTCACCGCCATAACGCCGACACCCCTCGGCGAGGGCAAGACCACTACGACGATCGGGCTCGGCATGGCGCTCAACCGCCTAGGGCATCGCACCGCCGTTTGCATCCGCCAGCCCTCGCTCGGACCGGTGTTTGGAATCAAGGGGGGTGCCGCCGGCGGCGGGGCTTCGCAAGTCATCCCCATGGAGGAATTTAACCTTCACTTGACGGGCGACACGCACGCCGTCGCGCTCGCGCACAATTTGCTCGCCGCTTTTGTCGACAACCATCTCTACCACGGCAACCGGCTCGACATTGATCCCTATTCGATTACGTGGCCGCGCGTCGTCGACGTGAACGACCGCGCGCTTCGCAAGATCGTCATTGGGCTGGGCGGGCGCGAAGGGGGCGTCCCACGCGAGAGTTCATTTGACATCGCCGTCGCAAGCGAGGTCATGGCGATCCTCGCGCTGACTACTTCCCTTCGCGATTTGCGCGAGCGGCTCGGACGGATAATCGTGGGCACCAGCCGCGCGGGCCGCCCGATTACGGCAGCCGATTTGCAGTGTGCCGGCGCGATGACGGTCCTGCTCAAGGAAGCGATCAAGCCCAACCTTCTTCAAACCCTCGAACACACGCCCGCTTTTGTCCATGCCGGTCCCTTTGGCAACATTGCACACGGGAACAATTCCATTCTCGCGGACCAGATCGCGCTGAAACTAAACGACTATGTGGTCACCGAATCCGGTTTTGGCTCCGATCTCGGCATGGAAAAATTCTTTGATATAAAGTGCCGGTACTCGGGACTGAAGCCGGATGCCGTCGTCCTGGTAGCAACCATCCGCGCGCTCAAGATGCACGGCGGGCTGGGGCGCGTGGTTGCGGGCAAGCCCCTGCCGCCCGAATTGTTGGCCGAAAATCTGGGTGCGCTCGAAAAAGGCTGTGAGAACCTGATCAAGCACATCGAAAATGCCCGGCAGTTCGGGATGCCCGTCGTCGTCGCGGTGAATCGATTTGACACCGACACGGACCGCGAAATGGCTTTTGTGGAAAAAGTGGCGCGGGATTCGGGTGCCGAAGGGGCGTTCATTTCCGAAGTGTGGAGTCGCGGCGGCGCCGGGGCGATTTCACTGGCGGAAGCTGTCGTCCACGCGTGCCGCAAGCCGTCGCGCTTTAGATTCCTGTACGCCCTCGACCTGCCGATCAAGGAAAAGATCGAGCGGATCGCCGACAAGATTTACGGGGCGTCCGGAGTTGAGTATGCGCCCGCCGCCGAGCAAAAGATAAAGTTGTTCACCGAACTGGGCCTGGACAAACTGCCGATCTGCATGGCAAAGACGCACCTCTCCATCTCGCACGATGAAAAACTGAAAGGACGCCCCCGCCGCTTCCAGGTGCCCATCCGAGATATCCGCGCCTCTGTCGGCGCGGGATTTCTGTATCCACTGTGCGGGGATATGCGTACAATGCCGGCCTTGCCAAGCCATCCGGCAGGCGAGCGTGTGGATATCGACGAAGACGACCGTATCGTCGGGTTGTTCTAAGTGGGATATGATTGCAGAATTCAGCATAATCATTTATAATCTTCGCATTCACCCTGAATACGCGTCGAGGCCATCTTGTTTTTTGATCTCCTACATTTCGGAGACGGACCGCAAGCCGCTCATTACTTTGTCCTCTGCCTTGCATCTATCCTCGGCATCCTGCAAGCCGTCGCGGTCCGCCACAATCGTCAGGATTTGATCTGGATCAACGGGCGCGGCGGTTACGTCTTTGGCGTCCTGGTCCTTCTGGCAAGTTTCATCTGGTTCTTTCTAACCGACGAGGAAATCTTTATTCCGGGACTGGCGGGCGGCGAATTGTTCGTCGTCTTTGTCTCGGCTTTTATTTCCGCCGTGCCGGTGACCCGCCTGGTCAACCTGGTCTTGATTCGCCTGCGCTGGCTGCAATTTGTTCCTGAAAATCCCTCGCGTGAGAGAGAACCCCTGGCATGAATCCCGACGTCGTCCTTTTCCATTGGATCAACGATTTCGTGGGGACCATCCCGCCGCTAGATTGGCTAACTCGCCTCATCGTTAATGACTATGTCGTGCCCACGTTAATGTCGCTGGCAGCCGTCTGGCTCTGGTTCGCGGGTGTAACGCCGGAGGAAAGGACCCGGAACCAGCGGGCGGTGGTCTTTATCGCCTTGGGAGTTCTCCTTGCCAACGCGCTCATCAAAGACCTTTCTTACCTCTATTTTCGGCCGCGCCCCTTTGCGACCGAAACGGTGAAATTGCTCTTTTATCGCCCGTCGGTCTCGTCGTTTCCAAGTGTGCCTATTAGCGTTGCCTTTTCCTTTGCCGCCGGTGCCTGGTATGCGAACCGGCGCCTGGGCAAGTGGCTGTACATTCTGGGCGCGCTGTATGGGCTTTCCCGCGTCTACGCCGGAGTGCATTACCCTCTCGACGTCATCAGCGGAGGCGCCCTCGGCGCCGGCGCAGTCTGGGCGGTCGCCCGCCTGGGCTTTGTCTTTAATCCGGTTGCGGATGGTCTCAGTCGCTTGCTGCAAAAGTTGTCCTTTGCTTGAACGGAAATGCCTATGCTTGAACGTTCCAAACCCCGCGTACCTCTGAGTTGCGACTGACACGTAACCAAATGTCAGCGCTCACGCCGAGACGATAGTACGGCAGGCCGCTCTAACGTTTGCACCCTTTCATTTCCCTTACCTCTCCCGCCGTTCCGGGACCCCCAGCGGTTCGTCCGGCAAATGCCAGCCGTGCAGGTCTCTTTGGACATTTCCACACACTTTTTCTCGTTCGGCGAGTCGATACGCTTCGACCGGACGGTAGACAACAGGAGGTACTCTCATGACGATTGAACCTACACCCACCGCGGCCCCGCGGATCATGACCACACCGCCGGGGCCAAAAGCACAGGCCATCCTCGAGCGCGATGGCCGCGTCCTTTCGCCGTCCTACGCCCGCGATTATGGATTCGTGATGGACCACGGTCTTGGCGCAGAAGTGTGGGATGTAGATGGGAACCGGTATATTGACTTTTCGGCCGGCATCGCGGTGAATTCGACGGGGCACAGCCACCCTCAGGTGGTCCGGGCAATCCAAGAACAGGCCGAGAAATTCATCCATATCTCCTCCGACTATTATCACGAGCTGATGGTGCGCATGGCAGAACGGATCGACGAGATTGCGCCGATGAAGGAAGATGTAACCGTCTTCCTCGCGAATTCAGGCACCGAATCGGTCGAGGCGGCGATCAAGCTCGCGCGCTATGCCACCGGTCGCCAGCGTTTCATAGGGTTTCTCGGCGCCTTCCACGGGCGGTCGATGGGATCGCTTTCCTTTACCGCCAGCAAGTTTACCCAGCAAGAACGCTTTTTCCCGACGATGCCAGGTGTTTGGCACGTTCCTTTCCCCGACCCGTACCGCCCGGTGTTTCCGATCCCACCGGGAGGAGATATCGGCGATGCCGTAGTCGACTATATCGAGAACGTCCTTTTTCCCGAGGCCCTGCCGCCCGATGAGGTCGCCGCCATCCTGCTCGAGCCCATTCAGGGCGAAGGTGGGTACATTGTACCTGCACCGGATTTTTTCCCGCGCTTGCGCAAGCTGTGCGACCGGTACGGCATACTCCTCATTGCCGACGAGGTCCAATCGGGCGTGGGACGCACCGGCAAGTGGTGGGCGATCGAGCACTGGAATGTCGAGCCGGACATCGTGTGCGTCGCGAAGGGGATTGCCAGCGGCGTGCCGATGGGGGCGATGGCGGCACGCAGGTCCATCGGCGAGAAATGGAAAGCCGGGGCGCACGGGAATACGTACGGCGGCAACCCCATCGCGTGCGCGTCCGCACTCAAAACGCTGGAATTGATCGAAAACGGCTATATGCAAAATGCCGCACAGATGGGCGAGTACATTCTCGACGCGTTATCCGAAATGGAAACGCGTCACCATTCCATCGGGCATGTTCGCGGGCGCGGGCTAATGGTCGGGGTCGAACTGGTCAAGGATAAAGGGACCAAAGCGCCGGCGCCGCAATTGCGCAATCGCGTCGTCCACACCTGCTTTGAGCATGGACTCCTGATGCTGGGCTGCGGGCGCAGTACCATCCGCTTTATGCCCCCGCTGATGATCCAGAAGGAATTGGTGGAGGAAGGGTTGGAGATTTTCGAGCACGCACTGACGGAAGCGGAACAACGGTAGACTGTGACAAACGGCAGCTTGGACATTCTCGGCGTTCGGGTGGATGACGTCACGTACGTGGACGCCCTCGCCCGGGTGGAGACCTTCCTACAAGGGGACCGTTGTCGTCAAGTCGCCACCGTCAATCCTGAATTCGTCGTCATGGCGCAGAAGGATGCCGCCTTCCGGGATGTGTTAAACCGGAGCGCGCTCAACGTCCCCGACGGCGTCGGGCTGTTGTGGGCG
Organism: Acidobacteriota bacterium; assembly: GCA_050257995.1. Taxonomy (GTDB): domain Bacteria; phylum Chloroflexota; class Anaerolineae; order UBA4142; family UBA4142; genus JBLMXX01. The sequence continues at coordinate 5,502 of JBLMXX010000253.1, forward strand.
GCACGCCGCCTGGGGCATCCGCTCCGCGAGCGCGTTACCGGTCAGGAAATGGTAGACCGCATCAGCACGAGTGCGGCCCGGTGCAGCAATCCCATTTTTTTGCTAGGGGCGCGGGAGGGGATTGCAGAACGTGCCGCGGCGGCGCTGGCGCATGAACATCGCGGGTTGATGATCGCAGGCTGTTATGCTGGGTCGCCGCGTCGAGAAGAAGAACAAGACATCCTCGCGCGTATCAACGGCTCTGGGGCGCGCGTACTCTTCGTCGCCTATGGTCCGCCGCGTCAGGAGATGTGGATTGGCCGGAATGCCACCCGGTTAAAGGTTCGAGTGGCCATGGGAGTCGGCGGCACATTCGATACACTGGCGGGCTTGGTCCCGCGTGCGCCGGGGTGGGTGCGCCAAGCCGGCTTTGAGTGGACGTTTCGCCTATTGCGAGAGCCGCGCCGGTTCAGGCGTCAGCTCAGCATCCCCTACTTTATGTGGCTGATCGCGACAAGGGGGGAAAAGCGTTAACGACGCGTCCGGACTCTGAAATGAAACACCCCGATTTTTTCGGGGTGTGTGTTGTTTTCTATTCTGCCGGCTGGAACTTGTAACCTTGACCGCGCACTGTCAAAAGCCGTTGAGGCTTGCTTGGGTTGTCCTCCACTTTTTCGCGCACCCAGCGGATGTGCACGTCAAGCGTCCGCGTATCACCGAGGTAGTCAGTCTCCCAGATCTCTTTCATCAGCGTTTTGCGCGTGATCGTTTGCCCCGCGCGCCCCATCAACAGCTTAAGCAGGGAGAATTCCTTCGGCGTCAGCTTGAACGATTTACTGGCCCGCGTGAGCCGGTGTTTTTCCAGATCGAGGGAGAGAACGCCGACCACGACCAGCCGCGGAGGCTTGGAATCGATCGCCGCTCGAACGCGTGTGACCAGTTTCTTGCCCGCAACCGGAGTATGGACCACCGTCGCCCATGAGAGAGCCCCATCGATCTTTGCATTGGGCGCGGCGATGAGGATGAGCGGAGCCGAGGACTCGGAACGCAATTTGCGGCAAATGCTTTTGCAGTTCAGGCGGGGCGAGGTCACGTCGAAAACGACCGCATCGAGGCGATGAGACTTGGCTTGGGCGAGAGCCTGCCGACCGCTGTGCGCCGCCAGAACGCTATATTCTTTCTTAAGGTGTCCCGCGTATGTGGCAGTCGTCGTCGGATCGATTCCGACGATTAAGACAGTAGAGCCCATCCAGATTTACTCCGAGGGGAAAAAGATCGACGTGGTTGACTCTATTATACTCAAACCTCAGACATTTGCAATCGACCCCCAAGTAAACGCAAGGGCTCTGAATGAGATTAGAGAATTGGAATTCCGAGAAATTGACCTTTTGAAATGTCGATGCTATAATCGCCGCGCCGTGAAATGAAAACATTCATTGTTCTTCCCACTTACAACGAAGCGCAGAATTTGGCGCCTTTGGTAGAGCAGATTCTGGCGGTCGGTCTACCCGATCCCCATATCCTCATCATCGACGACAATTCCCAGGACGGCACCGGCAAGATTGCTGACCGTTTGCGCGATCGACATCCGGACAAAGTTTCAGCCATGCACCGGGCCGGCAAGTTGGGACTCGGTACCGCGTACATCGCCGGCTTTGAATGGGCGTTGGAGCGCGACGCGGACTGCGTGATCCAGATGGATTCCGATTTTTCTCACTCCCCGCGCTACCTTCCATACTTTGTCGAAGCGATAGAGGAGCACGATGTCGTCGTCGGCTCGCGCTACGTCCCCGGAGGACAACTCGACCCACGCTGGAGCGGCTGGCGTTACCTTTTGAGCAAATGGGCCAACAGCATCTGGGTACGCATGATCCTGGGTGTTCAAACGCGCGATGCCACCGCCGGTTTCAAGTGCTGGAGCCGCCGCGCGCTCGAAAAGATTCCCCTCGAAAAGGTCCGCTCCAACGGTTATGTCTTTCAGGTGGAGATGGCATACCTTTGCGAAAAAATGGGATTGAAGATCCTCGAATGGCCGATCTATTTTGAGGACCGGCGGATTGGCGAATCGAAAATGTCGGTGCCGGTGAAATTCGAAGCCGCCTGGCGCGTGTTTGAAATCCGTTGGCGTTACGGCGGACTGCCGAAAGACCGCGCGCAGGTCGAGTGGCAGCGTGTATCGTCGTGACCTGCTGATCGTCCTGGGACTGGCGGCGCTCGCGGTCCTTTTCTTTGCCCCTGTGGTTCTGGGCGGTTCCGTCCTCATCCCTTTCGACAACCTCTTCCGATTTCCTCCCTGGAGTGCGTTCGCTCAACAATCCGGCGTCTCCACGCCGCGCAACGAGCTAGTGCTCGACCTCTTGCTGGAGAACTACGCCTGGAAGGATTTTATCGTTGCGTCGCTCCGCGCCCGTGAGATTCCGCTCTGGAATCCTTACATCTTCGCGGGCGTCCCTTTCCTTGCCGCTGGACAGCACTCGGCGCTGTACCCGTTCAGCATCTTGTTCTATATCCTGCCGGTCGAACGAGCGTTCGGTTATTTTGTCGCGTTGCAGATTGCGCTTGCGGCGATCACGATGTTCGCCTTTATGCGCGTGCTGGGGCTGGACCGCCTCGCCGCCGGAATCAGCGCGGTGGTATACGCCTTTAGCGGCTTTATGATCGTCAGCACAACGTTTCCGATGATCATCAGCGCGGCGGCGTGGCTCCCGGCGGTCCTCGCGTGCGTCGAACTGGCCGCGCGCTCTAGAACTGGGCCACGGCAGATCCTCTTCGCGCTGGGCGGCGCGATCCTACTCGGAATCCAGTTCCTGGCCGGGCACATCGAGATCTCGATCTATATCCTGATCGTGACCGCGTTCTACTCTGCCTGGCGGGCAGTTGCGCTGGTCTTTTCAAGAGGCCAACGACGAACAGAATGGAAAACCGCACTGCGCTTTTTGCTCCTCATCGGCGGGATGACGGGAATTGGGATAGGACTAGCGGCGGTACAGTTGGTTCCATTGTTCGAGTTGGTCCAGAACAATTTCCGCAGCGGCTCCGTTTCGTATCAGGACGTGATTGGCTGGGCCTATCCGAGCCGGCAGGTCCTCACATTCCTCATGCCCGACTTTTTCGGTAACCCGACCCACCACTCTTATGTGGATCTTTTCGATCTTAGCAACCGACCAGCACCGAACGGCACAATTTTCTGGGGAATCAAGAATTATGTCGAGGCAGGCGCCTATGTGGGCATTTTGCCCCTCGTTTTGGCGCTTGTAGGTGTACTCTCCGCCTTCCGGCCCGCCGCATTCAAGGGACTGCGATCCACAACCTGGCTTTTTGGCACGCTTGCACTGGTCTCGCTCCTCTTTACCTTCGGCACACCGCTCTACGCCCTACTCTTTTACTTTCTGCCCGGGTTTAACCAACTCCACACGCCGTTTCGGTGGGTCTTTCCCTATACGTTGAGCCTTGCGGTACTCGCGGGCATAGGCGCTCAAATGCTCGTGGCACCTTCTGGCGGGAAGGATGATCTAGCCCATCGCAAGCCATTCCCTAATTGGCTTCCCTGGATTGTCATTGGGTCCGGTGCGACCGTCCTCGCCGCGCTGGCGCTATCGTGGATCTTTAGTGGACCCGCGGTCGCCTTCGCCGACCGGATTGTGCGGTCCTCCAACCTGGCAAGTGCCGTGTTCGACGGTGGGAGGATGTTCTACTCGTATGAGTTTCGAAATGTGTTCTTGTTCGGCATTTTCCTGACCGGTGCGGGAGCAGTCCTCTTGCTCTCTCGCTGCCCAATCTACCTGCCCTCGCGAATAGGTGGGCATCCTGTATGGAAACCGCTCGCTCTCGCCGTCCTCATCCTCGATCTCTTTATTTTCGGGACCGAATTCTATCCTGCGGCGGATCCGTCGCTCGCCCGGTTCACTCCGCCTTCCATTCAATTTCTCCAGCAAGATTCGTCCTACTATCGCGTCACGAGTTACGACAGCCGTGGCGGACCGGAGGAAAAGGTCCTGAATCCAAATGCCGGAATGCTTTATGGCATCTCGGACATTCGCGGTTACGATTCCATCATCCCGAAACAGTATACCGATTTGATGGGACTGCTCGCGCCCCAACAGGAATTGCTCGACAATCGCATCGCGCCGTTTTACAACCCCGATCCCCTGGATTCGCCGCTCCTCAACCTGCTCAACGTAAAATATGTTCTGACGAAACGTCCTGTTCCCAACGCCGGGTATACCCTCGTCTACGATGGGGAAATTCAAATCTATCGCAATGATCGCGTCTTGCCGCGCGCGTTCGTGGTCCCCGGCTATCGCGTGATCCCGGATCGCACCGCTCTCCTCGCCGCGATGAAAGAATTCGACCCGGCTCAGCAGGTCCTGCTGGAGCACGAGCCCGCACCGGAGGCTCAGGACATTCGCGCCCGCTCTTCCCCGGCTGGAACATCTGCCTGCGTTTTCGAGCCGGTCGAGATCACACAGTATTCCGGCACCCAGGTGGTCGCGAAGAGCGAGCAGGCGTGCGCGGGATGGCTCGTCTTGTCCGACTCTTTTTTCCCCGGCTGGATCGCGCAGGTGGACGAACAGGATGTGACACTGTACCGCGCCGATTACAATTTCCGCGCTGTGTACCTCCCACCCGGTTCTCACACGATCCGCATCAAGTACAGTCCCATATCATTCCGTGTCGGGCTGATCGGCTCTTTCCTCGGGGGGATGCTTGTCCTGATGGCTCTGGCCTATGTGGCGTGGCGCCGCTTTTATCGAGCGGACGAAGGTTCCCAAGTCCAAGTCGTCGCCAAGAATTCGCTCCTGCCGATGGGGACCTCGCTCCTGATGAAGGTCATGGACCTTGCTTTTGCGCTGTTTTCGCTGCGTATATTGGGACCGACGGGCACAGGGCGCTATGCCTGGGCAGTGGGATTGTGGCTCTTTGCGAATACGATTACCGATTTCGGTCTCGGCATTTTGCTGACGCGAGAAGTATCGCGCGACCGTGCTCAGGCCAATCGCTATCTCACCAATTCGCTCATCCTGCGTATCGTCCTCTGGGCTTGCTCCCTCATTCCCTTCGGACTGCTCGCCGCGATCTATATGGAATTCTTCAGCGTGACCGCCGATACAGCCCTGGCGCTCGGCTTGCTCCTGATCGGCATCTTGCCCAGCACGCTTTCCGCTTCCCTGGCTTTTCTCTTCAACGCCTATGAGCGGTTCGAGTACCGCGTCGCGGTCGACGTGATGACGCGGATCGTTTCCATTACCCTCGGCGTCATTGCGCTGCTGCTGGGATACGGGTACGTGGGGTTGGCAGCGGTGTCCATTCTCACGAATCTGTTCACGCTGGCTGCGTTTTATCTCCTTGTGCGCACGACGCTGTTTGTGCCGCGGCTGGAGGTCGACCGCGGGCTGGTCCGCTGGATGTTTTTTGAATCCTACCCGCTGATGCTGAACAACCTCCTGTCCAGCCTGTTTTTCCGCATTGATGCGATGATCCTGCTTCCGCTCAAAGGCGATACGGTCCTCGGATACTATAGCACAGCCTACAAATTCATCGAAGCGCTGAATTTTATTCCATCGAACTTTACGCTGGCGATCTTTCCCGCGCTCTCGCGCCTGGCCGCATCCGCCAAAGATGCGATGCTGCGGGCGTACCTCCTATCGCTCAAGCTCCTGCTCTGGGTCTCGCTGCCGGTCACAGTCGGCACCATTTTCGTTTCGCGCGAATTGATCCAGGTCTTTGGCGGCGATGCCTACCTGCCCCACTCGGCCGTGGCGCTCCAGGTCCTGATCTGGTTCCTGCCGTTCAGTTTTATCAACAGCGTGACACACTATGTCCTGATTGCACTGGGGCAGCAGCGTTTTCTAACCAAGGCATTCATCCTCGGGGTCGCGTTTAACGTCGTTGCGAACTTGGTGGCTATTCCGCCGCTCAGTTATGTGGGAGCCGCGCTCGTCACGATTCTTTCTGAAATCGTCCTGCTGATCCCCTTCTATTACAGCGTACGGCAGAACCTGGCATCGATTCCCTTCTGGTCGCTGGTATGGCGACCGGCACTGGCGTCCGGCATAATGGGACTGGCGCTCTGGTGGATGCTCATGCATGTGGGTTTGTGGGTCGCGGTCTCGCTCGCCGGCGTGCTCTATGGGGTCACGCTGATCGCGCTGGGGGCGCTGGGGGAAG
>JBLMXX010000254.1:0-11854 GCA_050257995.1 Acidobacteriota bacterium
GTCGTCGTGACTTTTTTCATCTGGTAGGCGCGACCCTTGCCGCGGGAGGGCTTGTCCGTGAGCGCGCCCGTCGGGCAGTAGGCCGCGCACAGGCCGCACGATTCACAGCCCGCTTCCAGCATCGTCACGTCCGCCCCGGCGACGATGCGGTCGTTAAAGCCGCGGAACCCGACGCCCCACACGTTGCGTCCCTGGATCTCGGCGCACGCGCGCACACAGCGGGTGCACAGAACGCACTTGTTGAAATCCGTAAAGACGAAGGGGCTGGGGTCCGCGCCGACGGCATAACTGTGCCGCTTGCCCTTGTGTTGCGGCCACGGGACCTGGTACTGGTAGACGGCGCTCTGCAGTTCACAATCGCCGTCCTGTTCGCAGATCATGCAGTCGTTCGGGTGATCGGTGAGCAGCATTTCGAGGACGAACTTGCGCTCCTGCACCACCTTGGGCGTTTCGGTGTGAACGACCATGCCCTCGCTGGCGGGCAGCGTACAGGATGCGATCAGCCCGCGCATTTTTTCGACCTCGACCACGCACAGGCGGCAACCGCCCACCGGCGTCAGATCGGGGTGATGGCACAGCGTCGGAATACTGACACCATTCGCCCACGCCACATCCAGGACCGATTGCCCTTCCTGCGCCTGGACGGCTTTTCCATTAATCGTCAAGTTTATAGGCATTCTGCCTCCATCCTGTATCGAGAGCGCAAAACGTAATCCGTAGTGCGTATTGCGAAAAACGTGAAGCGTAAGGCGGTTGATTATGCGCCGACCAATCCGCCGTAAACAATGCCCATCTGTGCGAGCACGTACGTAAGCCAGACCCAATCGTTAGCGTTCTTGATTGAAATGCCCCGGATATCCTTCATCCCGATGATAAAATCCGAGGTGAGGAAGAACAAGCCGCCGAGCGCGGTTATCCAGAATCCCAGAGCGTAGCCGAGGGCGAGAGCAAACGATGCCATCACGGCGACCAATAACCCGTACACCAACGCGCCGATATTGACGGCGGTCTCCTTGCGCGGGTTGCGGATCAAGAACCACCAGCCCAGGAGCGCAATCAGCCCGTAAACGATCAAGCCGATCCACAGTCCCGTGTTCCATCTGCTGTAGGGTTCAAGCGACGATATGGTGGCAATCGTCTGCGTATAGCCCGTAATGTAAAGCACATGCGCGATCCCAAATGCGATCATCCCACCGACGAGCCGGTTGGGTGTGGGGATCAATCGCGCCATCACCAAGTCGCCGACAAACGACGCCAGCATTCCGAAAAAGATCCACTGACCGTAATCTTCGACTTTGCTCAGACCACCGCGCCAGAAGAACATGGCCGCGATCACCAGCGAAAAACTGAGCAGCATCCGGACCTGCACCGGCAAGCGTCCGTTCGTCGCTCGCTCCGGCGCGTCCCGCCACGGACCGATCCATCCGCCGGCGAAAAGCGCCACCTGTCCGAGCCAATAGAGCAACGTCAAATTCATTTGGATTCTCTCAGTAGGGGTTGAAAATATTCAACCCCTACTCTACCGTGATCGCGTCAAACTTGCAGACGGTCATGCAAATGCCACAGCTCTCGCAGATCTCCGGGTTGATATAATGCACCTTTTGCTTTTCGCCCGTAATGGCTTTGGACGGGCAGTTGCGCGCGCAGACCATGCAGCCCGGGCAATTGTCGAGGATGCGATAGTGGATCAGTTTCTTGCAGACCTTGGCGGGACACTTTTTTTCGTAAATATGCGCTTCGTATTCGGCGCGGAAATGCTTGATCGTCGTGAGGATGGGATTCGGTGCGCCCTGCCCCAAGCCGCAGAGACTTCCGGCTAGAATATAGGTCGACAGGCGTTCCAACTGCTCAATATCGCCGTCCTCGCCCTCGCCTGCGCAAATCCGCTCCAGGATTTCGAGGATGCGTCGCGTCCCGATGCGGCACGGCACGCATTTGCCACAACTTTCGTCCTGGATAAAGTCCATAAAGAACCGGGCAATGTCCACCATGCACGTGCCCTCGTCCATCACGACGAGACCGCCCGAGCCCATGATCGAGCCGAGCGCGCCCAGCGGCTCATAGTCCAGCGGCGTGTCGAGCAAGTGCTCGGGGATACAGCCGCCCATGGGACCACCGGTCTGGATGGCCTTGAACTTTTTGCCGTCTTTAATTCCGCCCGCAATATCAAAGACCACGTCGCGCAACGTCGTTCCCAGCGGGACTTCGATCAAACCGGTCCGCACGACATCGCCCGCGAGCGTAAAGGTTTTCGTCCCCTTGCTCTTTTCCGTGCCAATGGTCCTGAACCAGTCCGCGCCATTCCGAATAATGTTCGGGACGCTCGCCAGCGTCTCGACGTTGTTGATGATCGTCGGCTTGCCCCAGAGTCCCGCCACCGCCGGGAAGGGCGGCCGCGGCCGCGGCTCGCCGCGCTTGCCCTCGATGGATGCCATAAGCGCGGTCTCTTCGCCGCACACGAATGCGCCCGCGCCGATGCGCAGTTCCACGTCGAAGTCAAACCCGGTGCCCAGGATGTTCTGACCGAGGAATCCCACCTCGCGCGCCTGCTGGATGGCGAGGCGCATGCGCTTGACGGCAATCGGGTATTCGGCGCGGCAGTAGACATAGCCCTGGTGCGCGCCGAACGAATAGCCGGCGATGATCATCCCCTCGAGCACTGAGTGCGGATCATTCTCCAGAACACTGCGGTTCATGAACGCGCCGGGGTCGCCCTCGTCTGCATTGCAGATCATGTATTTGCTATCCGCGTTCTGCGCCGCCGCAAACTCCCACTTTTTGGCGGCGGGGAAACCGGCGCCGCCGCGACCGCGCAGACCGGCTTTCAAGACCTCGTCGATCACCTGGCGCGGCGTCATCTGGCTCAATACCCTCGTCAGCGCCAGATAGCCGTCCTCCGCAATATAGTCGTCGATGTCTTCCGGATCGATGACGCCGCAGCGCACGAGAATGATGCGCTTTTCCTTCGGCGTCGGCGGGCGGATCTCCGATTCCTTTGCCGCCGCGGCGGGCGCATCGGCGAGGCGCTGGGCGCGCCGCGTGAGGGCCTGTTCTTTTATCGTCTTGAGGTCGTCCAGGGTTGTGACCAGCATAGGTTATTCCTCAGGCAATCTTTTCATACTTGCGCAGGACCGTGATCACACGGTCCGGCGAATTGTGCCCGTGCAGATTGCTGTCGATCATTAACGCGGGCGCCTGCGAACAAGCCCCCAGGCAGCGGCACGGCTCGAGTGTGAACTTGCGGTCGGGGGTTGTCTCGCCGAGTTTCACGCCCAGGATCTGCTGTGCTTTCTCGATTAGCATCTCCGCACCGCCGACATAGCACGCGGTGCCCAGGCAAAACGCCACGCGATGCTTGCCGCGCGGTTTCATCGTGAAAAAGGAATAGAAGGTAATGACGCCGAAAACGTCTTTGAGGGGTACGTGGAGTTTTTCCGCAATATAACTTTGCATCGGCTTGGAGACGTGACCGATTTCTCCCTGGATCTCGTTCAGAATCACCATCGTGGAACCGCGCTTGTGGGCGTGCTCGGCGATGATGGCGTCGATGCGGGCGCGCTGTGCTTGTACGACGACCGGGTCGTCGGCTTCGGGACGCAGAGCGGAGGCTAGCGGGACGGAGCGCAAGTCGGTTGATCGCATATCATCTCCTCATTCTGATCTGCAATTACGATGATTCTTGTCCGGCTGGAAACAATCTGATAACAAAATGGGGGCAGGCAGAGCGCGACCGTTAGAGCCCCCGGATGGCGCGGATGAGGATTGCAAGTCGCTGGGGGGCAAAAGCACCGGTGGGGATGAAAGTAACTTTTCAAGCCTCATCGCTTGCTCGACCTGTCGCAACGCAAACTAGTGCATCACCCGCCGACCTTAAAAACAATCGCGTTCAGGAATCCTTGAATTCAACCCGTTCGGCTATTTTATTCCCGACCTGCTCGTCGAATGATGCACCAGGCAGCACCATCGCGCAACGCCGCCACGTGAATTTTAACAATTGGAGGTCGTAATACGGTCAAAGGCAAGTCTAAAGTGGGTATTTTCGGGGAAAAACAAACAGCCAGCGGCGATTGCTCGCGCTGGCTGCTGTGTAGAGAATGCCTGCCTAGGCTTTGAAAAAGATGGATTAGGACAGTTTCACTACACTGACGGCCTGTGGTCCTTTGGGGCTATCTTCGATCGCGAATTCGACCTGGTCCCCTTCGTTCAGGGTCCGATAGCCATCCATTTGGACTGCGGAAAAGTGGACAAAGACGTCCTTACCACCCTCGCGAGCGATAAAGCCGTAACCCTTTGCAGAGTTGAACCACTTGACCGTGCCAGTGATACGTTCGGCCATTCTTGCTAACACCTCCTTCCCTATGTGGATTGGATGGAAGGATAAATTCGGGGTGGGGAAAAAGAAAAACCGCCGCGGCCGGAAGTTCTAGCCTTGGCGATCGACTTGCACACACACCAAACGCAACTTGCCGTTTCTACAGACTCATTATCACACAAAGACAAAGAAATGTCAAGTATTTTGCATAGGAAACAAAGACCATTTTGGGTTAAAGTTTTTTTACCTTTAGGGCGAGGGTCCGGGCGCCCCAGGTCGTCCCTGGTGGTCATTCCGACCGAAGGGAGGAATCCCGTTCAACGAACGAGACCCCTCACTCCGTTCGGGGTGACAGTCTGGCTACCGGCGGGGTTGTCCATGGACTTGCCAGCCTCTACTATGTCCTAGCTCCCCTTGCCGTCTCCTTCCGGCGCCGTATTGGACTCGTTGTTATAGCCGATAAAGGGGCGGATCAGGTTCGTGAACTCCATCGGGAAGATGAATTTGGTAGCGGGTCCTGATCCCAGGGCTTTTAATGCATCCAGGTACTGCAGGCTCATCGTCTTGGCGTCGATGCCCTTGGCAGAATTGAAGATGGTCTGCAGAGCCAAAGCATAACCTTCGGCCGCCAGGATACGCGCCTGCCGGTCGCCTTCGGCGCGGAGGATGGCGGACTGCTTGTCGCCTTCCGCCACCGTCACGGTTGCCTGCTTCTTCCCCTCGGCTTCCGTGACTACGGCCCGGCGGGTGCGCTCCGCCGACATCTGCCGGGTCATCGCTTCCTGGATCTCGCGAGGCGGCAGGATTTCCCGGATTTCGACGGCGGTCACCTTGTTGCCCCAGCGCTCGGTTACCTCGTCCAGTTTCTGGCGGAGGACGGTATTAATGTGCTCGCGCTGCGCCAGCACGTCGTCCAGCATAATGTCGCCGATGACGGCACGGAGGGTCGTGGTGGCGATCCCCTGTGACGCCGACGCAAAATCCTGGACCTGGATCACGCTGGCGACGGGGTCTACCACTTTCCAGTAGATCAAAAAGTCAACCGAAATACCGGCATTGTCCTTCGTGATGGTCGTCTGGTGCGGCACTTCGAGGAATTTCTCACGCAGGTCGACCCAAGTCGCCAACTCGATAAAGGGCCACAGCAAGACCAGGCCCGGACCGCGCTGGCCGACGCACTTGCCGAGCCGGAAGACGACCAGCCGCTGATACTCGCGGACGATCTTGAGTGCCATCGATAATAGAACAATGGCAAATAGAACGATAACAGCCGCTACGCAGGAGATCAGTGTTAGTGTGTTGCCGATCACGGGTACCTCCTCCTTTTACTTTTTAACCACTCTTAATCGCAAACCCTCTACCTGTTTCACCTCTACCGCTTGCCCCTTTTGAATCGGTCCATCGTCCGTGACCGCCGTCCACAGTTCGCTCTTGACCTGTACGGTGCCTTCCGGCGCCAGGTCGCTCATGGCTACCCCCTGGGCGCCGAGGAGCGGCTGGGTGCCCATGAGGACGGGGAAGTTGCGCCCGCGCACGGCGGCGCCGAGGATGAGCACAAAGAACACGGCCATCGCCGACCCGAGCGCCAGCACGACGATGGGCGAGACGGAAACATCCGGAACGACGGGCGTCTGCGGAGCCGTAAACGGCGTAAAGAGCAGCAGCGCGCCGATGACGAACATCACCAGTCCTCCCCCTGTCAGGACGAGGCTGTTGATCTTGACGTCGACGATGAAGACGATCACGGAAAGGACGATGAGAATCACGCCGCCCCAGTTGACCGGCAAGTTGCCGAGCGCGACGAACGCGAGCACCAGGCAGATGCCGCCCACAATCGCGGGAATGGTCGCGCCGGGATTGTACAGCTCTACCGCGATCGCCAGCAGCCCGACCTGGAGCAGGATCAGCGCGAGGTTCGGGTCCACGAGCGTGTGCAAAAAGTACTCGGCGATGTTCATGTCGACGTAGACAATGCCGACTCTCTGCGTGCTCAGGGTAATCTCGCCCGCGGCCGTTTTGACGGTCTTGCCGTCGATCTTGTTCAGCAGGTCGTTCACATCCGTCGCGATCACGTCGATCACGTGTTGGTCCAACGCCTCCTGGGCGGTGGCGGCGACACTGCTCTCGACCGCCTTGGCCGCCCACTCGGCGTTGCGCCCTCGCTCTTGGGCAATGTTCTTGATGATCCCGACGGAGAAATTGGTGATCTTGTCGCGCTCGTCGCCGGCAATGTTCTGCCCGGACGAATCCACCGGATGCGCGGCGCCAATCGTCGTGCCGGGTGCCATCGCGGCAATGTTCCCCGCCAACGTGACGAAGGTGCCCGCCGACCCCGCCCATGCTCCCGAGGGATAAACAAACACCACGACGGGCACACGAGCGTTCAGCATCCGCGTGGTGATATTCTGCATGGCGTTCAGCGCGCCGCCGGGCGTGTTCAATAGGATGATGACGGCTTCCGAGCGGTCTTGTTCCGCCACCCCGATCCCCCGATCGATGTAGCCGTCCGTCCAGGTGTCAATGGCGCCGGTCACCGTCAGCACGTCGACGTGGGTGTGTTCCTGTGCGTGCACGACCACCGGCAGGCACCACGCGACCAGAATCAAAACAATTCCCAGCGCGCGCAATATTCTCTTCATTTCAACATCTCCGCGCCCTCAACGTTACTGCACCTTTTGCCAGTCCACGACGAGATGACAACCCGGCTTGTTCCCCCCCGGGTACTGCACATCCGCGGCGACTCCGGCGGGCGTCTTGCCGTCCGCGCTCAACACGACGACGTGCATCAGTCCGGGGTCGGCGCCCCAGGTGAATTGGTACTGCCCGCTCACGTTCGTCCGGGTCGTAACCCGGTTTATCCCATCGGCGTAGTACGCCACCGAAACGCCGGCGATCAGGTTGTTGAGCGCGTCCCGCACGACTCCGGAAACATCCCCCGTGCCCGTGCATGCCTTGCCGGTGGCGGTCGAAACCCTGGCGATATAGTTCTCGGCGCCCGTCGCCGCCGCGGGGGTCGGCGTGGAGACGACGACCTGGCGGCAGGAGGACATCGCCTGGTTGCGCCGATCGGACACTGTGGCGTCCTTGGTAATGGCCAGCGCGCCGTCGTATTCACGCGCGGCAAGACACCACGCGTTCTGTTTCATCGCAATATCCCCGTACTGCGTGTAGGCGTCCGCGAGGCGAGTTTTGACATCGTCATAGGCGGGGTCTTGCTGGTACAGCGCCGCGAACTTTTGAATCGCCAACTGCCAGTTATAGCCCACTGCCTGCTGTCCGTCCAGGTACAATACCGCGAGATCGCGCTGGCGCAGGACCTCAGGGTTATTGCTGTGAAGCGTCAGCGCCGAATCAAAGCGCTCGCGCGCCAGTTCGATCTGTCCAGCCGCCACTGCCTCTTTGCCGCTCGCCGTGTAAGCTTGAAACAACAGGTCGCCCGTTTCTTGCACCCGAACGTTGGAGTTCAGCGCTCGCAATTGCTCCAGCCGGTTGATCGCATCATTCCACTCTTGGTTCGCGATCAAGTCGCGCGCCTCGTCATACAACGCCTGGGCGACACGATTCTCTTCCTGCGCGCCTGGCGTGCCCGAGGCGGCCATGGTCCCTTGCATCTCTTGCAATTTCTGTCGCGCCGGATCGTACGCGGGGTCGTACCGCACCGCGATCTCGAATTCCGTGTACGCCAGTTCGGGATAGTTTTCGGCGAGATAACCCAGCCCGCGCTGGAAATGCTGGATGGCGTTCTCGTGATTCTGTTCCTGGAGTTGACCGTACCCCGCGATAAAGCCCAACCCGCCTGGCACGAGGAGCGAAAGGACCGTGCAAGCCAACAAGGACAGGACCAGGAACAGCCCTATCCAAAACTTGCTCTGCGGGCGCCCTTGCCCCAACCCGTCTGCCGGTTCAAAATAGTATTCGTTCGCCATCGCGTCAATATGCCAATTTGCCAATGTACCAATGAGCCAATGCATCAATGGTCCGGCGAAGCAATGCGCCAAGGTGTTTTGGGAATTGGCTCATTGCCTATTTGATTTATTGGCTAATTGCTTCCGCGACCAGTCTCCCATCCGTCGCTCTGAACTGGAGTTTCAGTCGCCCAGTGCCGCCAATGTCTACCTGCTCGCGGAATACCTGTGCCGGATCAAGCGTGACGTTCCAGCGTCTTTGTTCCATTCCCTCACGCTCCAGCACTACAGTCCCGCGCGTTCCGCGAGCGGCTGCCGCCGCGATGACGACTGCCTGCCGGTCCGATTCCCGCACCAGATTGAGGACCACGTCCCGGGACGCTCCGTCGACTCCGTCCGTATGCGAAAGTGGAATCCAATACTCGTCCCACTCGCGCGCTTCCCCGGGTGCAAACGGCCAGTCCTGGTATCGGTAAAAGGTGGGCGCCAGCCCGCCCCATAACTCGAAATAATCGCTGCCGTCGTCGGCGAACAGGTCCCGCCCGCCGAACCTGGGACCCCAGGCGAACAGCTTGACGCCCCGCACCGTCTCCCGCGGAAAAACCCGGACGATGCCCAGGTCGTTCGCGTGATCGTACGCGCCGACAAAATTCGTCCCCGACCCGGTCAGAAACAGACCCAAATAGTCCTGCCAGTTCTCGTACCGCGATAGGTCGCGTCCGCCGATCACGGGCCACGGCACCGGGTTCGCCGGTCCCTGCGCATCCGCAGGCGGCACATTCACCGCGGGGATGAAGGCGTTGCCCGTGCTGTGAATGAATACCTCCGCGCCGTGCAGGATGAACTCTGTCTCCGGGGAGACGTTCTTTTCATCCAGCGCCAACGTCGCGTTGATCCAGAATTGGATCGGGACCGTCGCGCGGGTGCCGTTGATCACGCGTGGGCGCACGATGAAATAGGCTGCGTGTGCCGGAAGCGTCACCGCGATCTGTGCGCGGACCCGGTTTGCCGCCGGGGAGTCCTGCAGGGTAAGGGTGACGTGATCCGCGGCGGCATCGACGGTATACGTCCAGGGCACACCCCACTCGTACCCATGCTCGTTCACCGGCAGGGCCCATTCCATCCCGCCGACCGCCAGCCAGCCGCCCTGCGTCGAGGGTCCCCAGGGTGTCGGTTTGAGAGAAGAGTTGTTGTAAAAGAGTCTTTGTCCCGTCGGCTTGTAGAGCACCTGGTACAGTCGACCGCCGAGATCGGGAAGGAACGTCAGGCGCAAGTATTCGTTCTCGACGACGATGGTCCGGAATCTTTTCTCGACGGCAGTGTGCGTCGATGCGGCATAGCCGTCCGCGTCGAATCTTTTGTAAGGAACATTGTACGTGCGGTCGAGTGCATCCCGCTGGAACGTTTCATAGGGGTAGGCGAGCAGGGTGATCGATTCCTGCCTCACGCGAACCTGATCTTCCGCCGCGGGTGCAGTGCTGGCGTCCACTCCTTTCGCCGCCGGTTTGGATGTTGCGATTATAGGAACCGGCGAGGAGGACGATGCCGGTATCCGTGTCAGAGCCGGTGTAGATATCGACGTTGGTGCCGACGATGGGTCGACCGCATTCGACGCAGGTTGTGTTGCGGCGACCCGCGAAAAGCTTGGGATGAGCGTGGCCGGGCCGGATGCGCAAGCCGTGAGGAATATCCAGCCGATGAGCGCCGCTCTGCGCCGCAAGCCGGAAAGAATAAAATGCATCTTTGGAGTTTATTATAGCCCGAATTTGGCGGATTGTCGAATGTGCGATAGAATGGTTTCACCCGATGATTTTCATCCTAGTCTTTGCCACCGCATTTCTGGTCGCGCTCGTCATGACGCCACTCGCCGCACACCTGGCGCCCCGGCTCGGCACGATGGACCAGCCGGGCACTCGGCGCGTGCACACGGTGCCCACCCCGCGGCTGGGCGGCTTGCCGCTCTTTACGGCATTCTTTGCGGCGCTCGCGGTCTCTCTGCTTTACCCGCGCACCGATAAGGACGAGCTGTTGCGCCTGACCGGCCTATTCGCCGGCACCTTGCTCCTCTTTCTCGTCGGCGCGTACGACGATCACCGCGAGATCAAGCCCCTGCCCCAACTGGCGGCCCAGATTGGCGCGGCCGTGCTGGCGGTCATCTCCGGAGTGCTGATCCGGGAGGTCCAAAATCCGCTGGGCGAAAAGATCACGCTGGACCTTTGGTTTGCCATCCCCTTTACCGTGTTCTGGCTGGTCGGGATGACGAACACGGTCAATTGGCTGGATGGGATCGATGGCCTGGCAGGGGGCGTCGTCGCGATTGCCGGGATGCTGCTCTTTGTGCATACCCTCCGCACGGAGCAACACTCGATCGCGCTGATCGCGCTCGCGCTCTGCGGCGCGGTATTGGGATTCCTGGTCTTTAACCTGCCGCCCGCCCGCATCTTTATGGGCAGTTCCGGCGCGCTCGTCCTCGGCTTTGTGCTCGGCGTCCTCTCGATCATCGGGGCGGCGCGCGTCGCCTTTTTGCTGCTGGTCCTCGGTATCCCCATCGTGGATGTAGCGTGGCAAATCCTGACGCGCGTTCGCGCGGGCAAATCCCCTTTTTATGCGACGCGGACCCACCTGCACCATCGCCTCCTCGACGCCGGGCTGTCCCAACGCTCGATCCTATGGTTGTACTATATTTTTACGGCTATCTCCGGCGTCCTTGCGCTCGTCCTCCCGCTCGGCTCTTACAAGTTGATCGCGATCCTGGTGATCGGCGCGGGCGCGGTCCTATTGCTCATTCGAGCCAGTCAGATGGCGCAGCCCGCTCCCTCCGGCCAGGAACCCGTCGCCTCACCCGGTCAAGCCGGACCGGCGGTCCCACCGGAGCCGCAAGCGGAAGTCGAGACCAAGCCGGTACCCCGCGGTTGAACCTACTCTAAACCAAAACGCCTTTGCGCTGGTTTCACGCAAAGGCGTTCTTCGTTACGTGTGGAATGACGGCGAATTCTGCTGCCTACTTTCTCTTCACGCGATATTCGACGCGCTTGCCGCTCACGCGCTCGACCGTCCGCTCCAGAACCCACAGCACCGCCGCCACCGCCGCATTGACGCTCGCCGCGACGGCCAACGCAAACGTCAGCGCGTCCAACAGTTGCCGCGCCTGGAGAACGACATCGGAGGGCACCCGCGGCGTCCAGCCCATGACAAAAAGGAGCGCGACGCCGAGCCCGAAGAACGAGATGACGGGAAGCCAGGGCTCGCGGTCCGATTCGCTTGGAATCATCGCGGTGCTGACGGCGAAGATCAAGTACAGATCGAGCCAGGTGGTCCAATCGTGTGAATATTCCATCACGCCCCGGACCAACTGCTCCAACGAAAGCCCATCATGGGGCCACAACCCGAACGCGGCGCCAACCAACAACCAGATCGCGCCGATCCCCACGATAAAGGGAGCAACGCCGATCAAACTCTCGCGCACCGGATCGGTCCGGTCGATGTTTACCGAGCCGAGACTGATCTGTTTCTTTTTCGCGCGCCCCACGCCGATGCTCATGCCGTTCGTGCGGACGAACAGGAGCTTGGCGACGAGGTAATGGCTCCCCTCGTGCAAAAGGATGCCCGGCAACAGCAAATAGAAAAGGAGCCGCAC
>JBLMXX010000255.1:0-7694 GCA_050257995.1 Acidobacteriota bacterium
CTCCGCGCACCGTCTGGATCAGGCGCGCCTCGCTCCCGGCCTCTGTCTTTTTTCGCAAATAGCCGACGTAAACTTCCAGCACGTTATCGTCGCCCCCAAAGTCATAGCCCCACACATCCTGCAGGATCTGCTCACGCCGCATGACCTGGCGAGGATGGAGCATCATATAGTGCAACAAGTCAAATTCCTTTGAAGTCAGCTCAAAATGCCGGTCCCGCCGGCGCGTTTCGCGTGTCACGGGATTGAGATAAAGATCCGCGTATGTGACAGGTTCGCCCTTGACAGGAACCGCCGGACGCCGCAACAAAGCATGGATCCGCGCCAGAAGCTCGGCAGGCGCGAAGGGCTTGACCAGGTAATCATCCGCCCCGCTCTCCAGCCCCTCGACGCGGTTCTCCACCGCATCGCGCGCCGTGAGCATCAGAATCAACGTCTTGTCGTTGGCCGCTCGCAGTCCTTTGATGACTTCAAGTCCGTCCAACCCGGGCATCAGCCAATCCAGCACGATGATATCCGGGCGATGCGCCTGCACTTGGGTGAGAGCCAGGTTTCCATCCGCCGCGGTGACGACTTGAAAGCCCTCGTACGTTAGTGTTCGCCCCAGCATCTTTAAAAGCCTGGGATCATCATCCACAATGAGAACGGTTGCCATGTCACTATACCTCTCCTGCTTGCACCACTTGCTTTATTATAACACTTTATTCCCGTGCCATTACTCTTTCCATCGAGAAAATGCGGTAGAACGTCAGATAAAGGAATGACGCGCCCGTTAACAGGTACATCCCCAAGACTGCCCAGTTGCCCGTGTCCGAGCCGGATAAGAGTCCATGGAGCGTGATGAAGGCAAAAGCGATGAAACTGCCGTAATGGATCGCCCGCCACCAACCGGCGCCGATCTGGCGCCGGAAATAGAACGTAAAGGTAATGGGAATCAGCGCATAGAAAGCGACCTGGCCCAACCCCACCCAGAGAGGTTGATAGCCCGTGGTGAATGGCACCAGGATCTGCAGCGGGGTATATTGGATGTATTGGACCCCCAACAGAATGACGGCATGGAATAAAGAAAATCCAAGCCCTAATAAACTCGTAAATTGGTGCAGGTCAAATGCCACAGGTCCGCCGGGCCACACCCGCGCGATCCGGTCTGTTATCATCAAGCCGAAGGCGACAGACAACCAAATCAAGAGATAAGCGACAATCCCCGAGGTCCGGGCAAGATCCCAATACGCTTCGCGCTGTGGACCGAACAAAGACTGGTATAATGCCGGCGCCCATGCCTGCAGGGCCACGAGCATGACCAGAGTTGTCACCGCAACCGCAAACAAGATCAGAATGGCAACGCCCAAGGGGACCGTTGGTTCCAATGCATTGAATTCATTATCGTTTGATACTTTAAACATTCCTCCCCCATGAAACCAGCATCGGATCCGGCAAAGCAGACGGCTCGCGCCACAGGTAATCCTCCAACCGCCGGCTGTGCACGATGCGACCATCTTCCAGAACGAGAAGACCGGCGAGTTCGTCGCGCCTCTCTACCCATTCCAATCCCTCGCGGCTTCCGAGAATCAGCGCAGCTTTCGCTGCCACCTCTGCAGCCGTCGTCATGGGCGCCAGGATGGTCGCGCTGAGGACGTCGGTTACCGCCGGCGATCCTGTTCGGGGATCGATTATATGATGCTGCCATTTGCCGTTGTGCTGCCAGCGGCGGTAATCGCGTCCCGACGTGGCGACACCTCCCTCGGCCATCATCAGGAGCTCTAGATCCGCTTCCGCTCGGAACGGATCCGCGACCGCAATGGCCCATCGTTCGCCGTTCGCCCGGGTGGCACTGATCGCGATGTCTCCGCCCGCATCAACCAGAGCCGGAGCGAAGAGACCTAGACGCTGCGCCGCTTGCTGGGCCGCCCAACCCTTGGCAATGCCCCCCAGATCGAGATGCATTCCTTCCGGCAGACGCACCCGATGTTCGCTTGCATCAGTTTCTATCGCGCGCCAATCGGGAACGGACCGGTTTGATGTCCAGTCGGTAGATTGCATAGACCGGTCCAGCAACTCAAACGTGCGGTCATATCCCGCCCTCTCTAATTGATCCAAGACAGCCGGAGTGACCAGGCCATGGCTGTCACCCGCGGCATGCAGCGCCTCCCGGATCACTTGCCACAGGGTGTCGCCGACGCAGACCCATTTGCCGTTCGAGCGATTGAGGGCAGTCAGCTCGCTACTCTCACGAAAGCGACTCAAAGTGGCTTCCCACTCTTCGAACCAAACCGGCACCTGAGAAAGTGTCTCGCTCGCCTCCGCGTCTCCCGAATCCAGCAGGGCCAACATTTGACAGCCCATTGCACGAAAATCAAGGCGTTGCATGATTCACTCCTATCTCGAAGAGCGAGTCCGCGCGACGGCATTGGGCCGCGAGATAGAGGCAGTGGATTGGCTCAGGCTGGACGTCGAACTGACACTGCGCGTATTGTTTTGGCTCGTCGAATTCGTCGCCGATAGTGCCTGCTGCCCCGCTGCCAGTGCATTTCCGGCTTGACCGACGGCGAGGATGCCCCAACCGCCGATCGTCATCGCAAGCGATGCCGCCATGATCAATGGTTTGATACCGGCGCCCCCCTTGTTCGGTCGCGCGGTACGTATTTTAGAATCCGACTGGCTATACATGACAATCTCCATTTGCTAGATTTGACTCTTCGAACTTGAAACCATTATGCCGCGGTGAGATGAGACCGCACTTACAATTCGTTGAGAGAATCCTGAGAGTATCCGCGCGTTTTTCTCAGCATTTTCTCATCACGGGCTTGGCTTGTTCTAATCCGCCCGACTTAGAATCTAACTAAAGCACGAATGAAAAACGTCCCAGCATTCGCACTCTCTAAAGGATGCTTTAAAGGATCACACTCTTTGTCAGGAGGTCCGTCTATGAAACGCAGGACTATGGTCATCGGAGGAGTCGTTCTCATCGTCCTGATCGTCGCCGGTGTATTCGGCTGGCAGCGCATGACGGCAAGTGCCGCCAGTACCACCACTCGGGTTCAAACGGCAACGGTGACGCGCGGATCGCTCTCCGCCACCGTGAACGCCTCGGGCAATGTCTCGGCGCCCACCTCCGCCGCGCTGGCTTTTCAATCTTCGGGACGAGTTGCCCAAGTCCCAGTCAAAGTTGGCGATCAAGTGAAAAAAGGTCAGTTGCTGATGCAGCTGGACACGACCGACCTGCAGCTTGCGCTCAAGACCGCTCAGACCAGTCTCGCGAGCCAGCAGGCAAGCTTCGATGCGACCCAGGCGAGTCTGCAATTTGCCATCAAGACCGCCCAGGCGAATCTCGCCAGTGCCCAAGCCAACAATGATTCTGCGAAATCCAAGAACGCGACCAATCTCGACCAATTAATCGTCGCCAAGTCCGCCCTGGACAAAGCCAAAGTGGCTCTCGATCAAGCGCAAAGCGCCTACAATGTAGTTGCCTGGCGCCCGGACATTGGCATGACGTCCCAAGCTGCCACGCTCCAATCTGCCACCTCGGACTATAACTCGGCGCTGGCGAGCTACAAGATTACGGCGGCGGGGATCAACGATACGGCACTGCGGACCGCGCAAGCCTCGCTCGACAGCGCGCAAATCGCGCTCGACCAGGCACAAAAGAACCTGGACACTTCAACCCGCACCGCCCAAGCCGCACTTGACAATGCCAAAGCCGCAGTAGACCAGGCCCAGCGCAATCTCGACAATGCCAATTTGTATGCGCCATTCGATGGATCGGTTTCAGCCGTGAACTTTGGCGCCGGGGACACGGCATCGGGCACCGCGGTGAGCGTCGTGAACCTGTCCAACCTGCAAGTCAAAGTGACGATTGCCGAAGTGGACATGGCGAGAATCAAAGTCGGGGAAACGGCTCAGATGACCTTGGATGCGCTTCCCGGCAAGACCTATACCGCTACCGTAACGGCTATCGGGCCGGTGGGTACGGTCACGTCGGGTGTGGTCAATTATCCGGTGACGGTCAGCATCACAAAGGCTGATGCCGATATCCGACCGGGGATGACGGCGACGCTCGCCGTCGAAGTGGATCACCGCGAGAACGTCCTGCTCATCCCGACTCGCGCCGTCCGCTCGCAGAACAATCAGAAAATCGTGACCGTCGTTTCGCAAGGCAAGTCAGTCCAGAAAACGATCGAGACGGGACTCTCCGGCGATACGATGATCGAGGTCACTCGTGGTCTTTCGGAAGGGGACGAAGTGGCGGTCAATCAGACGCAAACGACCTCGTCCAACCGCGGTGGCAGCATCGGCATACCGGGTTTGGGAGGACAGGGCGGACCGCCCTAATAAAAAGGTCTTGTCAGAAGAGAGGATGAAGAAAATGGAACCTGTCATTCAAATTCAAGATATTAAAAAAGTATACCGCATGGGCGATGTGGAAGTCTCGGCGCTGAACGGCGTTTCGCTCCAGGTGAACCGGGGAGAGATGGTCGCCATCACGGGACCGTCCGGCTCAGGCAAGTCAACACTCATGAACATCATCGGCTGCCTCGATACGCCGACCAGCGGCACGTACTATCTGGATGGCGCTCGGGCGTCGGAGATGAACGACGACGAGCTCGCGCAAATCCGGAATAAGAAAATCGGCTTTGTGTTCCAAACGTTCAATCTGCTGCCGCGGACGTCCGCGCTGGACCAGGTCGAACTCCCCATGGTCTACGCGGGCGCACACGACCGGAAGGAACGGGCGCTGGCAGCGCTGGACGCGGTCGGGCTGAAAGAGCGCGTCCACCACCGCCCGAACGAACTGTCCGGCGGTCAGCAGCAGCGCGTCGCGATCGCGCGCGCGCTGGTCAATAACCCGAGCCTTGTGCTGGCCGACGAACCGACCGGCAACCTGGACAGCAAATCCGGGGCGGAGATCATGAACATCTTTAAATCCCTAAACAAGGACCAGGGCATGACCATCGTGGTCGTGACCCACGACCCCAACGTCGCCTCCCAAGCCCAGCGCGTCATTCACGTCCGGGATGGGGCGATCGTCGCCTGATGCCATCATTTGGCAGCGGGGCGATTCGGAATTAGAATAGAAGAGGCAGAGGAAACGATGAACATCTCTGAAAGTATGCATATCGCGCTGCGGAGTCTGAGCGCGAACAAGTTGCGCTCTGGTCTGACAATGTTGGGCATTATCATCGGGGTGATGTCCGTCATCGCGATGTTATCGATCGGGCAAGGTGCCCAGGCCGCGATCACGGCCCAGATTACGAGCATCGGCACGAACCTGCTCTACGTCAGCCCGGGTGCGTCTCAAACCAATGGGGTGCGCCAGGCAGCCGGGACGGCGGCGACTCTGACGCTTGAAGACGCCCAGGCACTCGCAGACCTTCCCAACATCGTAGCAGTCGCGCCGACGGTCGATAGTTTTGGTCAGGTGGCTTACCTGGGTAACAATGAGAACGCGCGCGTTCTCGGAGTCACCCCGGAATACACCGATGCGCTGAATGCCAGCGTGGCAGACGGCACCTTTGTCACAGAGGCGAATGTCACCGCACGATCAGCCGTGGCGGTGCTCGGGGCGCAGGTCGCCACGGACCTTTTTGACGGCAGCGAGCCGGTCGGGCAATCGATCCGGATCAACGGGCAGACGTTCCGTGTGGTCGGGGTCATGACCGCCAAGGGCGGCACGGGTTTTATGAACCAGGATACCCAGATCTTTGTGCCCATCACGACCGCTATGAGCCGTTTGAGCCGGGGCGGTCAGTTCCGTGGAGGCAATTCGGTCCAGACCGTGAATATCAAGATCACCGACTCGAAACTACAAGACAGCGTGATTCAAGATATCAGCGCGGTACTGCGGGAGCGGCATCACATCCAATTCCAGGATGATTTTACCATTCAGAGCCAGCAAGACATCTTGAACACGGCGAACCAGGTGACAGGCGTCCTGACGCTCTTCCTCGGCGGCGTGGCGGCAATTTCCCTCATCGTCGGCGGGATCGGGATCATGAACATTATGCTCGTCTCGGTTACCGAACGGACGCGAGAAATCGGCCTGCGTAAAGCCGTGGGTGCCCGCAAACGCGATATCCTGGCACAGTTCCTGACGGAGGCGATGGTACTCAGTTTTTCCGGCGGGATGATCGGCGTTCTCCTTGGCGTGATTATCGCTCACTTTATCTCAGGCCTGAGTCTGAGCGGCACTACCGTGAATGCAGTTGTGGGGTCGGATTCGGTGCTCCTGGCGGTTGCATTCTCGGCGGGGATCGGCTTGTTCTTCGGAAGCTATCCGGCGAACCGCGCCGCGGGCTTACATCCAATTGCCGCTCTGCGGTATGAATAAGCCCCGACTACTATCCACTGAACTTGGAGAAGATTCATGAAACACCTGTATCAATGGTTAATTCTGTTCGCGCTTGTGGCAATTGCCGCCGTTGTGCCGGTAGCGTTTGCCGGCGCGCCGACCGGCGCAGGTCCCAACGATCCGTTGATGGTGCCGACCGGCGGGCAGACAATTGCCCCGAACTCGACCCTGTGGTTTTATTTCGACTATGTTGCTGAACAGTCGAGTGCGGGAGGACCGGGCGGTGGTCGCAGAGGGGCACCCCTCAGTCGGAGCGCGAGCGGTCATCCGATCGCCAGCGTCACCGTGGACGCGAATGGGGTCGGCGGGCTTGCCTTTGGCGTGTACACGCCGGACCAAGCCCAAACTTGGTTGAGTGATCCGACAACCGAGCCGGTCGGTCAGGGCACACCTTACCGCGATACCTCGAACGGCAACATCACGCACGATCTGTACTGGGCAGGCGGTTTCAACACGACCGGCCGGTATCTCATCGCCGTGACCAACAGCAACTCTGTCCCGGTGACGTTTAGTCTGACGGTGACAGGTGAAACGGTAACTCTCTATCCCGCCGCCGCCGTCACCCCGACGCCGGCCCTGCCCGTTCCGTTTACGCCCTCCCCCGTTCCAACGGGCACCCTGGAAGGCAAGGTTGTTTTCGAAACGGCGACCGGCGGCGAGATCTGGACCGTAAACGGCGATGGCTCCAATCTCACGCGCGTCTCGAACGGGATCGATCCATCCTGGTCACCCGACGGCAAACAGATTGTCTTCGCCCGTTGGGACAACACCAACCCGGGCCTCTTTATTGCCAATGCCGATGGATCGAATGAGCGGCTCCTCTTTGCCGCACCCAAGATCCGTTGGCCGCGTATGAGCCCCGATGGCAAGTACATCGTCTTTTCGCAGGATAAATCCAAATCCGACCGACAGATCATCTGGAAATTGGGGCTGATCGAACTCGCCACGGGCAAACTTACTGAACCCCAATGTTCACAGCTCTGCTTCGTCCCCAGTTGGGGCAGCGACAGCGCGACTTTGGTTTACACCGACCCGAACATCGGCATCCTCACGACGAATGCCTTCAAAGGAGCCGAATCCCTACTGGGTCCAACCGGGTCTTATTGGGACTCGGGTGCCGGCATCGCGCGCCCAATCGTGAATTGGCCGCAGATCCAAGACTCGGCGCTGAGCCCGGATGGCAAGCGCATTGCCTATTCAATGCAGGCGCACGATCGTTGGGAATTGAACATGATGAATGCGGATGGAAGCGGTCAGACCGGTGTTACGAGTCCTGATCCCGTCCAGTACTATTTGTTGGATATAGCGGTCCACAACGTCGCCCCGATCTGGTCCCCGGATAGCAAAGAGA
>JBLMXX010000256.1:0-3296 GCA_050257995.1 Acidobacteriota bacterium
CGTCCCGACAGCCGCGCCGCCGACTGCGGCGCCCAAAGCGACGGAAGCCCCGAAGGCGACCGAAGCGCCCAAGGCGACGACCGCACCCACGACCGCCCCGACCGTGGCGGCTGCCACCAAGTCGCCCGCGACGACGGCTCCGACCACGGCGCCCACGACCGCCGCCGCCAAGGTCTTTCGCGTGGCGGTCATTATGCCCAGTGCCATCAACGACCTGGCGTTCAGCCAGAGCATGTACGATTCGCTCGTCAAAGTCCAGAACGACATGGGCAAGGACAAGTTCCAGTTTGTCTATACCGACAACATGTTCAACGTGCCCGATGCGGCAGCCGCCATGCGCGACTATGCCAGCAAGGGCTTTGACCTCGTGATCGGGCACGGCTCGCAGTACGGCGCGTCCCTCGCCGACATCGCGCCCGACTTTCCAAAGACGGCGTTCGCGTGGGGCACGGCGGTAGACACCTTTGAAAGCAAAGGCGTCAAGAACATCAGCGCCTACACCGTCGCCTCCGACCAGGGCGGCTATGTGGAAGGCGTCATCGCCGCGAAATTGTCAAAGACCAACTCGGTCGGCGCCATCGGTCCCGTTCCCGCGGGCGACGGCAAGCTGACGATCGACGGCTTTGTGGCGGGCGCCAAGGCGACCAACCCGACCATCAATGTCAAGACGACGTTCACCAACGACTTTTCCAATGCGGCGTTGATGTCGCAAGCGGCGCAGACGATGGTCGCCGCGGGCGCGGACGTGCTGACGGGAACGTCGCAGGCAGTCGTCGGCGCGATCGCCGTGGCGAAGGACAAGAACGTGTTCTGGTTCGGCAACCAGTCGGCGCAGACTTCGCTGGCGCCCAAAGTGGTGGTCGCGAACCAGGTCTATGACTGGTCGCCGTTCTTGAAGGACCTGATCGCGAACGCGCAGCAGGGCAAGCTCGGCGGCGCGGTGATGATCGGGACGTTGAAGAACAAGGTGCTCGTGATGCAGTACAACAGCGACGTCGCCCTCTCGGCGGACGTCAAGGCGCTGGCGGACAAGACCGTCCAGGGCTTGATCGACGGAACGATCCAGACCGGCGTGAAATAACATGTTTTGTAGGGGCGAGCCGGTGGCTCGTCCCCGGTCCGCCCTTACGTGCCCCTACCACAGGACTCTTATGCCGAATCTTAATGTCCAGCATGTCGAAATGCGCGACATTACCAAGCGGTTCCCGGGCGTGCTTGCCAACGACCATGTGACCTTTGACGTGCGCGCGGGCGAGATCCACGCGCTCCTCGGCGAGAATGGCGCGGGCAAAAGCACGCTGATGAAGGTGCTCTACGGTCTCTACCAGGCGGAGGAGGGACAGATCTTTATCGACGAGCAGCCGGTCCGGATCAAGTCGCCCACGGATGCGCTACGCCAGGGGGTCGGCATGATCCACCAGCACTTTCAACTCGTCTCTGCGTTCACGGTCGCGGAGAATGTCGCGCTCGGACTGCGCTCTGCCCGCGGTCCGCTGCTGGACCTCGACACGGTCAGCCGCCGCATCCGCGAGCTGGCTTCCAACTATGGACTGGAGGTCGACCCGGGCACCCCGGTGTGGCAATTGGCAGTCGGTCAGCAGCAGCGGGTGGAGATCATCAAGGCGCTGTACCGCGACGCCGCCGTGCTCATCCTCGACGAGCCGACCGCGGTCCTGACGCCGCAGGAATGCAACGACCTGTTCGGCACGCTGCGCCGCCTCACCGACGACGGGCACGCGCTCATCTTCATCAGTCATAAACTGCACGAGGTCATGCGCATCAGCCAACGCGTCACCGTCCTGCGCGACGGGCGCGTGGTGGGCCGCGTGGCGACCAGGGATACGAGCGAAAAGGAACTGGCGCGGATGATGGTCGGGCGGGACGTGGCGACCAAGTGGGACAAGGCCGCGTGCGAATCGGAGGAAAAGGTCCTCCGCATCGAAAAACTGTCGGTGCTGAACGACAAGGGACTCGCCGCCGTCAAGGGCATTTCGCTCGACGTATGCGCGGGCGAGATCGTCGGTATTGCGGGCGTGTCGGGCAATGGGCAGCGCGAGCTGGCAGAAGCCCTCGTCGGCTTACGGCGCGCGACGGGCGGTCAGGTCACTCTTAACGGGAGCGATGTGACGAACTGTTCGCCCGCACAGGTGATCGAGGCGGGCGTGGCGTTCATCCCCGAAGAGCGCATGACGATGGGCGTCGTGCGCGACTTTACCGTGCGGGAGAATGTCATCCTGGAGACGCACGCACAGCCGCCGCTCGCGCGTGGCGCGTTCCTCGATTTCGGCAAGATCGAGGCGCATACTGCGAAACTGGTGCGCGAGTATGACGTCAAGACCCCCTCGCTCGACACGCCGATCAAGTCCCTCTCCGGCGGTAACATTCAAAAACTCATCCTGGCGCGCGAGCTGAGTCGCCAGCCCAGACTGCTCATCGCCTCCCAGCCCACACGCGGGGTCGATATCGGCGCGACCGAATACATCCACAAGCGCCTGGTCGAACAGCGGGCGCAAGGGACCGCGATCCTGCTCATCAGCGAGGACCTGGACGAAGTGCTCGCGCTAGCAGACCGCATCGCGGTGATCTATGAGGGCGAGATCGCGGGGATTGTCTCGCCGGACACGCCGGTGGACGACCTCGGTCTGATGATGGCAGGCGCGAAGCGGATGGAGGGGTAATCGTTTTTGCCATTGTCTCTGAATCGTGATAGAATAATTGCGTATTGAACCTCAGGTTACCGGTCGGCTTGCAGGAGTGCAGGCCGGCGTCGGGCACCCCCGCTCGAAAAGTGCCGGTGACTGCACCGAATCCACTCTACCAACGGTCCGCCTATGATTAAATTCTGGAATGAGTATCATCTTCCTGCATCCCTGGAGGATGCGCTTGAATTGCTGGCGCGTTACGATGGTCGCGCCAGAATTGTCGCGGGCGGGACGGACCTGCTGCTCGACCTGCCGGACGCATACTATTCAGGCAAACGCCCCCATTTCGACGCGCTGGTCGACGTCACGCGCATCGCGGGAGCGGACACGATCCGCGAAGAGGATGGCTGGATTGTGATTGGCTGCGGCGTCACGCACACGCAAATCATCGCCTCGCCCATCATTCAAAAGCGCGCGGCGGCCCTCGCCTCGGCGAGCGCGGTCGTCGGCGGTCCGCAGGTCCGCAACGTCGCCACGCTCGTCGGCAATATCGCCCACGCGCTCCCCGCCGCGGACGGGCTGATCGCTTGCCTGGTGCTCGATGCGCAAGCGCAAGTGAAAAGGCAAGGGGCGGCGAAAGGTCAATGTGATTGG
>JBLMXX010000257.1:0-3362 GCA_050257995.1 Acidobacteriota bacterium
CCCCTTGACTTGGGCATCCCTCCTGATTACAATCGAGACTCTTTCAAAAGCCGCTCATCCGAAAGGAGAACTATATGCCAGACCAACCCGGCAACCCGGACAAGTCCAAGCCGTGGTGGGACCAACTGCCCGCCCAAATCGGCGGCGACGCGATCGTCGCCAACATCGGATCGAACGCGCAGGGCGTCGCCGTCGGCAAGAATATCCAGCAGACCGTGGCGTCCACGCTCGGCACGCCGACGCCGGACGACAAGAAAATCATCGAGCAGCAGTTTAACGACCTGGCGGCATCTCTCGACAAGGCGCGCAGCCAGATGAACGCGACGACCGCCGCGATGGCGGATTTCCAGCTCAAGCTCTTGCACGGGGAACTGACCAAGACCGACCCCAAAGATACGCCGAGCGCCAGCACCATCACCCAGGTGGGCGATTGGCTCCTGGACAATGTGCCCTCGTTAGCTGGGTCCGTGGTCGGGCTCTTTGCGACGCCCGCCGTGGGCAAAGTGGTGGGCAAAGCCGGAGAAATCGCCATCCAGTGGGCGCGCCATCGCTTCGGCGGCACCGCTTCGGCGGCAGCCGGCAAGCCCTGATCTTCCATGTCAGAGCAAAAGCCGGACCAGCGCCAGAGTATTTTGAGCCGCCTGCGCCAATTCCTCCCCGGTCGCGGGCGCGGCGACACGATCGTCGCGAATATCGGCGATAACGCGCGCGACGTGATCGTCGGCAAGAATATCATAAAGATCGGCACGCTCGAGGTCCCCACCCTGCCTGTCGTTATCACTCTCCTGGTCGTCATCGGAGCCGCGACGCTCGGAGGGTGGTTTTTCTTTGTCCCCGACAAGATGACCGGAGCATTCAAGATCGCCGTGGCGGATTTTGGCGAGGTGGACGCGCAGGGTCAGGTCCATTCCTCCGAGAACGGGGACCAGCTCTCCCAGTGGATCTTTCACGCGCTGGAAGATGAATTCAAGAATCTGCCGAGCGATCTCCGCCAGACGCTCGATCCCCAGATCTGGCACGACAGCCTGTGGCCGCTGAAAATACGCACGCGCATCGGGACCGTGCCGGATGATCCCGAAATTGCCTGCCAGAAGGCGGCGGCGATCGGCGCCGACATCCTGATTTACGGCAACCTCAAGGCAGACCAGAATGTGGCCAGTTTCGCGCCGCGGTTTTGCATCCGGCAGGTGCGCAAAGACACGGACGAGTTGGACGACATTATCGGGAACCACCAGTTGGGGGCTCCGATTTCCGTGCGCCTTCCGCTTAGACTTCCGGACGATCCCGTCGCGCGCCTGGCGCTCAATTCCAGGCTCGTCACCCGCGTCGACGCGATGTCGCGCCTGACCATCGGGCTGCTTTACGATCTGATCGGCGATTCCAACACCGCGCTCGACGTTTTTCAAAAGACCAATTCGGACTTGCGCTGGGATGACCGGGACGGCAAGGAAATCCTCTACTATTTCATCGGCAAGCAGTACCTTTATCTGAAACAATTGCCACAAGCGCGGGCGGCTTTTGAAAAAGCCTTGAGCCTGAATCCGGATTACGCGCGCGCCCATATCGGTCTCGGCAGCACCTATTACGAAAGCGCCCAGGACCTTCCTTCCCCGGTGGACCGCCTGCAGAACCCGGACCTCGCCCATGCCATGGACGAGTATCAACAAGCGCTGACCCTCGCGCGCCGGCAGCAAGACCGCCGGGTGGAGCTCCAGGCTCATTTTGCCCTCGGCACCGCTTACCGGCTCAAGGGCGAAGCGTTTCTCTTCCAGAACCAACTAGACCAGGCGGACGCTTTCCTCGATCTCACCATTAAGGAAATCAATCTCGGGCTGGAATTGATCACGCCCGACCAGCATCGCCTTTTGGGACACGCCGATCTCGCGATGGCGACCGCGTATCATCAAAAGGCGCACATCCGGCTCACCCAGGGAAACCGGGCGGAGAGCAAGACGATGTTCGACCAGGCGAATGACTGGTACAGCCAGTGCATCAAGCAAGCCGATGCCTCTCCGGAAGACCAATTCCTGGCGGACAAGATCAAAGCCGCCGGGTGCGTGCCTTACCAGAAGGATGTCGAACGCGCCCTGATCGACTTGCAGACCGCCAAACCCTGAAGAACGATCATATCCTCCTTACCATCCATCCAGGAGCAGTCTATGTCTCACTCGATACAACTTGCACTATTTTGCCTCACTGCAATGTCATACCTCATTCTCGCCGCCTGCGCGCCCGCGCCCGCGCAAGTTGTCCGCGAGACGGTCGTCGTCACCCAAGTGGTGCAGCAGATCATAACGCCGACGCCGGCGCCCGATACCCCGACGCTGCCGCCCGCCACCTCGACGCTTATCCCAACCGATGCGCCGACGACGATCGCGCTCGCTCCGACCGCCACTGCCACCTCGCCGCGTCTGGTCGTCCCGGCGTTTCCCAGTCAGACGGCGGCTCCTCCGCCTCCGGTGCCGACCCCGCCCCGCCTGCTCGTCGCGGCCATTCCCGGAGATAAAGACAAGATCGACGGGCAGATCATCTACCCTGACTATGGCTCGGGGGCGCGGACGGAGCTGTGGTTTCAGGTCAAGGCGCGCGACCCCCGCAAGGGCAACAAAGACGGCGCCGGAATTAAATCGGTCGATTTCAGCATCTCGGACAAGACCGGGGAAGTCTACAAGCGCACCGAGAACAATGCCGCCTATTGTGCGTTCGGGGGCGGCGAGCCGGATTGCAACATTTTCCATTTCGCCGATAATGGTTATAAATGGCCCGGCACCAACAAACCGATCCAGAACGGCCAGCACACCTTGACCGTCAAGGTGCATCCCAGCAGCGGAGATGATTGGGGACCAAAGTCCATCAACTTTCAAATCCAGGTCAAATAAGAGTTTGCAGCGTGTCAGATCCGCTTGACTTTTTTTCGATCCCGGTCCGTACCTGGTTTCGAGAAACTTTTGGAGAGCCGACCCCGCCCCAGGCGCAGGGGTGGCTGCCCATCCAACGCGGCGAGCATACCCTGATCCTCGCGCCCACCGGTTCGGGCAAGACGCTCGCCGCATTCCTCTGGGGCATTGACCGGTTGTGCCGCGCACACGCTCAGGTCCCTCCGGACGAGGGCGGTCCTGAAACTTCTGCCGCGAAAGGTGTTCGCCTCCTCTACATTTCCCCCCTCAAGGCGCTGAACAACGACATCGAGCGCAATCTGCGCGTGCCGCTCGAAGGCATCCGGGAAGTTTCCACCCGGATCGGGGAACCGCTCGCCGAAATCCGCGTCGCCGTCCGCACGGGTGATACGCCGAGTCACGTCCGGACCGCGATGTGGAAAAAGCCACCGCATATTCTCATCACCACGCCCGAATCGCTCTACC
>JBLMXX010000258.1:0-7577 GCA_050257995.1 Acidobacteriota bacterium
AATCGGCTGCACGACCTCCTCGCCCAGTCCGACTTTGTTCTGATTTCGACTCCATTGACGGATGAGACCCGCTGGATGATCGGAGAGGCGGAATTGCGCTCGATGAAGCCAACGGCGTTCATTGTCAATATCGCGCGCGGCGAGATCGTGGACGAAACCGCCCTGGTGAGGGCTTTGAAGGAGAATTGGATTGCCGGCGCCGGATTGGACGTCTTTGCGAAAGAGCCGCTTCCCACCGATAGTGAATTGTGGAAACTTGAGAATGTTCTGATGGCTCCGCATATTTCGTCGGCAACCCCCTACTATGATGACCGTGCCGTTGATCTCTTCTCTGAGAATCTGCGCCGGTATCTGCGGGGCGATGAACTGCTCAATCTGGTAAATAAAGCGAAAGGATACTGAGCAATTGGCAAACGTGAATCGCCAATTGACGATTTTTGATTGACATGATAAATGGTGTGATTTTCGATCTTGGCAATACCTTGATGTATTGGAACGGCAAGGAAAAAGAGATCGACGCTCAAGCCAATACGGCGCTGACGGATTTTTTGAATGCAAAGGGTATTCCGGTGGGTGAGGATTTTATCCCGCTTTTTCGCGCGGCACGTCGAGAAGGATGGAAACAGGCTGAGGAAACCCACCTCGAACACACGGTCGAAGAGGCGCTGGGCGCTGCATTGGGAAAACTTGGACTTGGCTCACGGAATGGGCTGCTGACTCACGCGATTGAGCAGTTCTTCAAGGTCGGCGAAGAGTGCCAGCGACTTTATCCCGAGACGCTGGAGACACTGCAAAGACTGCAGCGGCGCGGTTTACGCGTGGGACTGATTTCGAATGCCGATGACGATGCTCTTGTACAACGCGCGGTCGTGCGCCTGGGAATCGCACCCTACTTGAGCCCTACGGTCAGTAGCGCGGGACTGAAATGGCGGAAACCCAATCCGAGCATTTTTCAATACGTGGCCAATTTGTGGAGTCTCCCGCCTGACGAGATTGCCATGGTCGGCGACGCCCCCAGGTATGATATTCTCGGAGCGCATAGTGTCGGGATGAAGGGTATCCTCATCAATCGCGGCGAGGGACACTGGTGGCAGCAGGTCCCTGAGGAGTATGCCGATAATGCTGCCATCCGCCCGGATGCAACCATCACATCTCTACTGGACCTTCTTGAATGGCTAAATCATTGAAGATCTTGATGCTCTCGGCTGAAATCTCACCCTTTGCCAAGACGGGCGGCGTTGCCGACGTGGTCGGTGCACTTCCCAAAGCATTAAAGTCCCTCGGGCACGACGTGCGCGTCGTCATGCCGCGCTATGGTCGCATTGACCCCCCGCATTTTGGTTTGCGACTGGTCGTCCCGCCTTTCCCGGTCCCGCTCGACGCGGCGACCGAGCAAGCTTCCATCCTTGAAGGCAAACTCGATGATTCGGATGTGCCGGCGTACTTTGTGGAGAACGGCAAGTTCTTCAACCGTGAAGGCATATACATGTATCCGGACGACGCGGAGCGTTTCATTTTCTTCTCCCGCGCCGCGCTCGAAATGCTAAAGCGGCTGGATTGGCAGCCAGACGTCATCCATTGCAATGACTGGCACACGGCGCTGATTCCCAATTGGCTGAGGACCATATACGCTTCCGATCCTTTTTTCGCCAATACGGCCACCGTTTACACGATTCACAACCTGGCATACCAGGGTATCTTTGGATATCGGATACTGGAAGTCGCCGGATTGGCCGCATACGGATTCATCGCCCACCCCAGCGCCGCCCCCGAGATCAACCAGGTCCTGGATTTCATGGCGCGCGGCATCCTCTTTGCCGACGAAATCAATACCGTCAGCCAGACATACGCCCACGAAATCCAAACACCCGAATTCGGAGAAAAACTCGACCCGATCCTGCGGGAACGCAAGAACCATCTCTCCGGCATTCTCAATGGCATCGACATCGAGACATTCGACCCCGAGCGAGATACCAACATTGCCCAAACCTTTACGGGCGACCTCCAGGGACTGGAGGCACGCAAGGTGAACAAGTCCGCCTTGCAGAAAGAAGTGGGGCTGCCCGTTCTTGCCGATGTCCCCGTTGTTTCGATGATCACGCGCCTGAATGATCAGAAAGGGATCGACCTGGTCAGCAGTACGATCGACCACATTCTCGACACTCTGGATGTGCAATTTGTGTTAATGGGAACGGGCGACCAGAACTATCACGATTTCTTCGCCCGCTTGCGCCAGCAATATCCCGATCGGGTCGCCGTCTTTTTGACCTTTAATCAGCAGCTCGCCCGCAAGATTTGCGCGGGCAGCGACATGCTTCTGATGCCATCGCGAAGCGAACCGAGTGGGACGAACCAGATGATCGCGATGCGCTATGGCTGCATCCCGATCGTTCGGGCAACCGGTGGGCTGGCCGATACGGTTGTAAATTTCAACGTGCGCGAGGACAAAGGGACCGGTTTTAGTTTCCGCGCGGCGGATCCCTGGGCGATGTTCGCGGCAGTCTCCCGTGCCGTTCAGACGTATCAATTCTCAGACGTATGGCGGCGGCTCCAAATGCGCGCGATGTCAGTCGATTTTTCCTGGAACGCGGCCGCGGCTCGCTACGTAGAACTTTACCAGGATGCGGTTGCCGAAAAGGAGCGCGCCGTGCAGTCGGCGCGCGACCTGGCGGCGGACATCCAGCGCACGGCGGACAAACTGGCGGCGCTTCCGCCCCGGATCGCGCGGCTGAGTGAACTGGCTTATAATCTCTGGTGGACCTGGTATCCATTTGGGCGCAAAGTGTTTCAGGAGATCGACCCCGAAACATGGCAAGCGGCATACCACAACGCGGTCAAATTCCTCCGCGAGGTCAGCCCCCAAAAACTCCAGGCGGCAAGCGAAAATGAGGAATACTTGCGGCAGTTCGATTCCGTGATGACCGCCTTTGACAGATATCGCACTGAAAAAGTGACCTGGTTTAACTCCACCTTTCCTTACCTCGGCGATCACCCGATCGCCTACTTTTCCGCCGAGTTTGGTCTCCACGAATCCCTGCCGATCTACTCCGGGGGGCTGGGCATTCTCTCCGGCGACCATACAAAGGAAGCGAGCGACCTTGGACTGTCGTTCGTCGGAATCGGTTTTTTGTACCCGCAGGGCTATTTCACCCAGCGGCTTGCATCGGATGGGTGGCAGGAGGCCGTGTACGAAAAATTAAATTTTGCGCTCGCACCCGCCGTTCCCGCCAAGAGCGCGGATGGACGCGAGGTCATGATCAGCGTCGAATTGCCTGGGCGCTCGGTCTACGCCAAGGTCTGGCGCATTCAGGTCGGACGCGTGCCTCTCTTTTTGATGGATACGGACGTGGATGCGAACGCACCGGCTGACCGCGACCTTGCTGCGCGGCTGTACGGTGGCGACCAAGAGATCCGCATCTCGCAGGAGGTCGTGCTGGGCATCGGCGGAGTGCGCGCACTGCGGGCATTGGGCTATGAGCCGGGCGTATATCATCTGAACGAAGGTCACTCGGCGTTTTCCGTGCTGGAGCGCGCCCGCGAGTACGTCCAGCAAGGGATGTCGTTTGAAGACGCGCGGGAAGCCGTCCGCGCGACAACGGTATTTACCACGCATACGCCAGTCGCCGCAGGCAATGACGCGTTCAGTCTGGACTTGATGGAGAAATATTTCTCCAATTATTGGAAGCAACTCGGCTTGACCCGCGAGCAATTTCTCGATTTGGCGTGGCAAGACCTGCCAGACGGGCCCAGGTTCAGCATGACGGTGCTGGCACTCCGCTTCTCGGGCGCGGCAAACGGCGTGAGCGAACTGCACGGTGCCGTCGCACGCGAGATGTGGCATTTCCTTTGGCCGGACCGCGCGGAGAGTGACGTGCCGATTGGGCACGTTACGAATGGCGTTCACCTCTCGAGTTGGCTTGCGCCGGAATACCAGGTCCTTTTCGACGAATACTTGCCGCGGGACTGGCGCGCGCGCTCGGATGACCCTGCGATGTGGCAAGCCGTGGAGAATATTCCGGATGACAAGTTGTGGGGTGTCCATCTTGGGCTCAAACGCCACCTGGCAGAGTATGCACGGAAAATGGTGCGTACGCATGGCGGAGAGCTTAATCCCGATGCCTTGATCCTCGGCTTTGCACGGCGCTTTGCGACGTACAAAAGAGCGGTCTTGATGTTCCGTCAGCTCGATCGCCTCAAGAGGATTGTCAACTCGCCGGATTGCCCTGTGCAAATTGTCTTTGCGGGTAAGGCGCATCCGGCCGATAACCCTGGCAAAGAATTCATCCGCGAGGTGGTCCAATTCAGCGAGGCGCCGGAGTTGAAAGGACATATCCTCTTCATCGAAGATTATGACGTCTCGATCGCGCGCCACCTCGTGCAGGGAGTGGACGTTTGGACGAATACGCCGCGGCGGCCCCTGGAGGCGAGCGGCACGAGCGGACAAAAAGCCGCCCTCAATGGACTGCCCAACTTTAGCGTGTTGGATGGTTGGTGGCGCGAAGGTTTTATTAACGGGACCAATGGCTGGTCCATCGGGGCGGACAAGCCCTGGGATGATATGAACGCTCAGGATGCCGCCGACGCCGAGTCGTTTTATCTTACGCTTGAGAACAGTGTCACCTCGCTGTTCTTCAAACGCGAAGCGGATGGAATTCCGCACGCATGGGTACGGCTCATGAAGGATACGATCCGGACACTGGCGCCGCAATATATCACACGGCGGATGGTCAAAGAGTACGTCAACAAGTATTACATCCCCGCGGAAACGCGATGAACGATTGCCTGGCTTGGGTCCACAGAGCCGGTCGGCGGCACCGGCGCGGGAGCGTCCGGTGACCTATTCCGACACCTACTTTACCGCCCGCGAGTCGTGGCGCGACTGGCGTATCGAAGCAGGGCAACTGTTAGATCTAGCGCGCGTGTCCAATGGCACGCGCGTTTTGGAAATCGGTTGCGGCGGCGGTGGACTCCTCCAGCTCTTGTCAGGTCGCGGAGCCGCCGGCGTCGGCACGGACGTTTTACAGGCGGCATTGGATTTGGCGCAGCGTAGAGACGCCGAATTGGAGCGCCTTATGCTTGTGCGCATTGGCGAGGACGGACGACTCCCGATCCGCTGCGAGTCCTTCGATGCGGTCATCGGTCAGCACGTGGTCGAGCATATCCCGGATGTCGACGCGGCTATCCTGGAATGGAAACGCGTGCTGGTGTCCGGTGGATGTCTCGTGCTTGCCACTCCGAATGCGCGGTATCCCAACCCGGACCACTTTGCCGATGCCGATCACATTCATATTTTTGCGCCGGGCGAACTGAGCCGCCTGGTCACGGACGCGGGACTCCAGGTCGAGCACTGCTCCACGATCTTTCCATTCCTATCACATTGGCGTGTTTTTCGTGCGGCTGGGGTGATGGCATACCGGGTCTTTCGGCGGTTGCCTTACTTTGACCGGCGCGGTCGCACGATTCTGCTTGCCGCCGTCAAGCCTTGAACCCATTGCGATGCGGTCAGTCAATTGAAACAAGGATTGGTCCGGGTCATCGAAAATCGTCCATTATGGTCGGACGTACAACTTTTGGCGTTCGATGCGCCTGAAATTGCCCTGTCGATGCATCCCGGGCAATTCGCCCTTGTCCGCGATCCGTCGACCATTGACCCCTATTTGCGGCGCAAGGCGTGGTTCTACCAAACCAATCGCGAGCGGGTCACTTTTTCGCTGTCCGCGTGCGACCCGCTTGCTGCGCAGTGGCAGTCAGGTCATACGCTGGACCTGCTTGGACCGGTGGGGCGCGCGATTGAATTCGACTCGAATGCGCGACATATCCTCCTCATCGGGGAAGGGACGCGGGTCGCCGCCCTGTTCCCGATGGCGCAGCAGGCGATCCAACAGAATCGATCTATCGTTTTGTTCTCGCGTCCGGATTCCGGCGGCGATGTCTTTCCCGCGCATCTCCTCCCGCCCGAAATCGAATATCATACCGGCGGCGACCTGCCGGGCGCGGAATTGTTTACTTGGGCGGATGCGATTATTGCTAACGGCTCGGAGCCGTTGTATTCGAAATTAAAGGACGGAATACGCTCGGCGCGTTACCGTCTCGAACGCGGACTGGCACAGGTGTTGTTCGACGATCCGATTCCTTGTGGGACAGGCGCGTGCTATGCCTGTGCCGTCAAATCAGCACGCGGGGTCCGGCTCGCCTGCATTGATGGTCCCGCGTTCGATCTACTGGATTGGGGGTGGTGATAGGGCGATGAACCACTTTGTCGAGCAACAATCCACGCGCATTGCCGGTCTGGTGGATGCGGCCGCCACGCGTGCCCGGCGGGTTCCGGGCATCGGTATTGTCGAGCAGACACTGCGCGCGTATAGCGAAGATCGCGGGTCTCTCACGGCGGCGGCACTCTCTTACTATACGCTGCTTTCTCTATTTCCACTGATGCTCTTTATCCTCGCGCTCAGTAGTCAGTTCCTGAGCTCCGAGTCGGCTATTCGAGAGGTCACCCGCTTTATCGGCTCCTATCTTCCCTCCAGCCCAGCCCTTTTGCGCAGCAGTTTGCAAGAAATTACCAAACTGCGCGGTCCGCTCACGGCGGTGGCGGCAGGAGGATTCCTGTGGTCGGCATCCGGGGTCTTTGATCTAATCCAACTTGGATTAAATCGTGCCTTTTCTGTCCAACAGTCGCGCCCCCTTTGGCGTCAGCGGGTGGTCTCCATGGCAATGGTC
This sequence comes from Acidobacteriota bacterium, assembly GCA_050257995.1. Taxonomy (GTDB): domain Bacteria; phylum Chloroflexota; class Anaerolineae; order UBA4142; family UBA4142; genus JBLMXX01. The sequence goes on from JBLMXX010000258.1 coordinate 6,721, forward strand.
GTGGGCATAAGCGTGCTGTTCGGCTTGAGCTTTCTGATGACGACTGCGCTCCGCCTCGCCATTCACTATGGCATTCTGCCCCGGCACGATCCGGTCGTCGATATCCTGCCGCCTGTTACCACGATCATTCTGGGATTCCTGGTCTTTGGCCTGCTCTATCGCTACATTCCGTATGATCCCGGTCTCCGTTGGCGGGACGTGTGGCCGAGTGCGGTACTGGCGTCCCTGCTGTGGGAAGGCGCCAAGCTGGGATTCGCCTGGTATCTGACCAATTTCGCCCTGCTCAATCTGGTGTATGGCTCTGTCGGCACCATCATCGCCGTTATGCTGTGGGGCTATATCACTGCCGTCATTCTATTGCTGGGCGCCGAACTGGCTGCCGTTCGAACAGGGGTGCGCCGGCGGATTCGGACCGGCAAGGAATGGTGGGCGGCGGTTGCTCAGGAACCAACTTACGGACCCTTGACCTTTGGCAACCATGGCAAGCGTGATTGAACTTGCACCGGAGTGGAAGCGCAGTCTTACTCTGACGAGTCCGCTCATCTTGGCGTCGGGCGCGATGAGCGACCCTGCGGCGGGCGCCATCGTTTCATTGCCATTGACACTCTATCCGCGCACAGGGGCACCGACGCCCCGTGTAATGAATGTGCCCGGCGGCGTGATGCTCCGGACGGGTGGAGCAAACCCTGGGCTGGATCGCTTTCTCCGCGAGGGCCGGCGCTCTTGGGAGAGCCGAGGGCTGCCCGTCATTGCGGCATTGGCCGCGCAAGGCGCCGGGGACTGGCCGGCGATGGCAGCGCGGCTCGAACGCGTGCCGGGTATTTCGGGCGTAGAATTACATCTCAATCCCACCATCC
>JBLMXX010000259.1:0-3090 GCA_050257995.1 Acidobacteriota bacterium
TGGGCGGCGCATCGCAAAGCCGATCCACCGGGCACGCCGGGCAGCCATCAGAACTGGGGCTTTGCCTGGCCCGCCAATCGCCGCGTCATGTACAACCGCGCCTCCGCCGACCTCGACGGCAATCCCTGGTCCGAGCGCAAGAAATACGTTTGGTGGGATGCCGCGAAGAAAACCTGGACGGGACTCGATATACCCGACTTTCAGGCGACCAAGGCACCGGACACTCCCGCCAAGTCCCTTGCCGACGGGGGCATCGGATGGGACACCCATTCAGGCAAGCAGCCGTTCCTCATGCAGAACGATGGGCGTGCTTGGCTCTTTGTCCCCGGAGCGCTGAAAGACGGCCCGATGCCAACCCATTATGAGCCGGCCGAATCGCCTGTGCAAAACCCCGTCTACAAACAACAAGCCAATCCGGCCGCCAAGTACTGGTCTGACATACCGTTGCAGGGCAACCCACTGGCGCAGGTGGCTGACCCCAACTTTCCGATCGTCGTCTCGAGCTATCGTCTGACGGAGCACCACCTCTCGGGGAGCATGAGCCGTTGGCTGCCTTGGTTGGCAGAACTCCAACCCGAACTCTTTTGCGAGATCTCGCCGGAGCTGGCGGCGGAAAAAGGGATCAAGAATGCAGATTACGTAACGGTCACGACGCCCCGCGGCGAAATCCAGGCGCGCGCGCTCGTGACGCGGCGTATGCGTCCCTTCAACATCAACGGCAAAACCGTGCATGAAATCGGCTTGCCATGGCACTGGGGCTGGCAGGGGACCGCTTCCGGAGATATTGTGAACGATCTCAGCCACCTGGTGGCAGAGCCGAATGTTTCCATTCACGAAGCCAAGGTGTTCACTTGCAATATCCGCGCGGGCAAGCGGGGAGGTGCATAATGACTAAAGGAATGTTTGTTGACACCTCCATCTGCACCGGCTGCAAAGCCTGCCAGGTCGCGTGCAAAGAATGGAACCAACTCGACGCTGAACCGAGTCACTTTCAATTGGACCGCGTCAAGGGCTATAACGTCGCCATCAATTTCACCGGCAACTCGTACGACAACACCGGCAAACTGAGCGCGACGGACTGGCGGCACGTCAGGTTCATCGAACAATTCAACGACGATCGCTCGCAGGCGCGCTGGCTCTTTATGAGCGATTCGTGCAAGCACTGCAACGACGCAGGCTGCTTGAACGCCTGCCCGGTCAGTTCCATCATCCGGACAGACCTGGGGAACGTGTTTGTACAGCAAGATACCTGCATCGGTTGCAAATACTGCATCCCCGCGTGCCCGTGGGGAGTAATCTCCTACAGCGCGCAAACGAACACAGTGCACAAGTGCACACTGTGCAACGACCGTATCCACAACGGGCTCGGCACCGCGTGCGCCAAAGCGTGCCCGACCGGCTCGATCCTTTTCGGCGAGGTCGCGGACCTGAAAGCCAAAGCGGATGCGCGCCTGGCGCAATTGAAGGGTTTGGGACAGACCCAGGCGAACATGTATGGCTATAATGAAGCGGATGGACTGAATGTCTTTTACCTCTTGATGGACCGTCCATCGGTATACGGTCAACCCGAAAACCCCGTCGTGCCCCAGCGCCGCCTCTTGCTTTCCTCAGCCGCTTCCATTCTGGGAGCGCTCTTCATGGGTCTTGCCGCGCTGTTCGCTTTCCGGGGGCGCGGGCAACGATCAACGGAGGCGTCATCATGAGTCCCGAAACACAAGCACCCGGTTGGGAATGGTACTTTGTCGCCATGTATTTCTTCTTCGGAGGGACGTCGGCGGGCGCATACTTTATCGGCTCGCTGATCGAATTGTTTGGCGCCGAGCATCAACGGGAGATCAGCCGGATCGCGTATTACGTCGCCTTTCCACTCATCCTCATTACACCGGTCCTGCTGATCGCCGACTTGGGAAGACCGGAGCGCTTTTGGCACCTGTTCTTTTACGTGAATGGCGGCATCCCCTACATCAACTTGCAGTCGCCGCTCTCCGTTGGCTCATGGGCGCTCCTCTTGTTCGGCGCGATCTCGTTCCTGTCCTTCCTCGACAACCTCATCCAGGATGGCTATTTCAGGTTCGCGCCCTTTGCCAACGTCTATAACCGGAGGCCGCGGAAATTGTACGCGCTGTTGGGCTCGCTCGCCGGTTTCTTTATCGCGAGCTACACGGGAGTGTTGTTGAATACGACTGCGCGCCCGTTGTGGGCGGCGACTGACCCGCTGCTCGGCTTGCTGTTTATCGTCTCAGGGGGTTCCGCTGGTGCAGCGATCATTGCGCTCGTGATGGCAGCGCGCCGCAGGACCTCTGTCCAGGCTTTTGAGCACGTGGAAGCGTTCGATCGCATTTCGCTGGTGATCGAACTCTTGCTCATCATTCTGATGGTCGTGATCGCAGGACAGTTCGCCGCGCCGCTATTCATCGGACCCTACGCGCTCTTGTTTTGGGGTGGGACTGTTGTGCTCGGTATTCTGGTCCCACTCGCGTTGGGTTGGTACATCGGCCGGCGCGGCATGTCAGCGACCGGACTCGCCATGCTCAGCGCTTTCCTGGTCTTGTTGGGTGGCGCACTGCTGCGGATCGCGCTGGTGACGGCGGGACAGGCTTAGCGGCGAGCAGCGGATGGTGCAATGGCGGTCGCAAAGAGCAAACAGTGGTCTGGACGCGTGACCCAAACCAGCAATGCGCTAGATCTGGAACAAGGCGTGTTTGCAAAAGGCGATCCGCGCGACATCGCGCGTTCGCTCAAGCGCTCCGCCGAGCGGAGTCGCCGCCGGAAAAGTAATTCCTATCGCTCGGCGATGTCCATGCTAACGTTCTACATCAACCGGGCGGGAAAGAATCTCCCCAAAAGGCAAAAGGCGAGATTGGAGGCCGCAAAAGACGAATTGCGCGACTTGTATGGGAAACCGCGTTCGACCCATTGATCTGTTGGAGCACATATGCCCGAAATCGAAATCTTTGAAGACAAGACCGTCCTCGTCGGCAAACGCCGCAAGGGGCGCGACGAGACCATCGAAGACGCCATGAAGACCATGGAGCGTTTTTCCGATTGGCTGGTTCTTGCTCAAGACAATTCACACAACGTGTGGCTGCA
>JBLMXX010000260.1:0-11561 GCA_050257995.1 Acidobacteriota bacterium
TATATTGCGGCAACCAACATGACCCGGACCCCAAAAGGTCAAATGATGGGAACGATCACCCTGCGCGTGCCCGCCGAATCGCTCGACGCCGCACAAAAAGCGATTGAAGGGGTAGGGCTCAAGGTCCTGAGTCGCAACCGCAATTCAAACGACGTGACCGACCAGTACACCGACCTGAACGCGCGGTTGACCAATCTGCAAGCCACCGAGGATGAGCTGCGTAAGCTGCTCGACACCGTACGCGAGCGGACGGGCAAAGCCGAAGACATCCTCGCTGTCTATAACCGGCTCACGGAGATCCGGGGACAAATCGAGCAGATCAAAGGACAAATGAACGTCCTCTCAAAGACAAGCTCGTTTGCCACGTTGACAGTGAGTCTTACACCCCACGAAGAGGTCCAGGTTATCGAGCCCGAGAGCTGGTTGCCGAACCGGACCGCCGCCCAGGCACTTCGCTCGCTCGTGCAAGCCTTGCAGGGACTGGCGGACCTGGGCATCTGGGGACTGCTCTTTTTCCTACCGGTCATCATCATACTCCTTCTCCCCTTGATCGTCATTGTACTCATCGCACGAGCGATTGTGCAGAGACGCAACAAGAAAAAGGCCGCGGCGACCACGTGACACACGGACCCGTTTCCACTTTGAAGGAAACGGGTTTTGATTTACCCCGACAAAGGGAAATCCAAGCGCGGTCTCCAACCTCCATCTCACAACTTCTTGACAACCCTCCTCTTTTGGCGTAAAATCTGAAGTAGTTTAGTCAAGATTAATAGCTTTGGATCAAGGAGAAGTCGTCGGAATGGCAGCCACACTATATGTACCGACTCCACTACGCAAATTGACCAACGGCCAGTCGCAAGTAAAATTCAACGCGGCGACGGTCGCCGAAATGATCGACCGGGCGGAGCGCGAATTCCCCGGTTTCCGTGAGCGCGTCCTAGATACGGACGGCGAGATAAAGCGATTCATTAACGTGTTCGTCAACGGCGTCGACGTTCGCACTCTTCAGGGTAAAGCCACCGCCGTCAAAGATGGGGACCAGGTATCCGTGATCCCGGCTATGGCAGGTGGTTAGAAAGTGCTAATGGCTGAATATCCCAATCGCGAGTTACTTGCAGATATCGGGTGGCTAAAGCAGCACCTGGACGATCCACATTTTCGCATTCTGGACGTTCGCGCCAGCGATCCACGCTTGCCAATCGGTTATCGGATGGGGCACATCCCGGGCGCCATCGCGTTGGATCCGACGCGTGATTTTTTCGTATTCGAGCATGGCGTGCCGCGGCTGGCGGCACCTGAAGAGATCGCCCAGTCTCTTGGCAAGCACGGCATTTCGAACGATACCCCCATCGTGATTTATGACGAATGGACCGGACAACTCGCCGCCCTGACATTTTGGGTCTTGCGCTATGCCGGTCATCAAGGGGCAAGGATTTTGCATGGCGGCTGGGCGATGTGGCGAAATAGTGACGGACCGGTCACGCAGGACATCCCGACCCTCATATCCGTCGAATATCGTCCCCAGCCGAATGAGGCGGCACGCGCAACGGCCGAATGGATTCAAGCCAATGCGAGTCATCCGGACGTGCTCTTGCTAGATACGCGTACGCCTGATGAATATGCCATGGGTCACATCCCGGGGGCGGTGAATTTGTCGTACGACAACGCACTGGAACTCCGAACGCAGACATTCAAGGACGCCGAGCAACTGCGTGACAATTTGACCGCCGTTGGCGCGACCCCCGACAAGGAGATCGTAACCTACTGCGCTGCCGGGTCGCGTTCGGCGCACATGTTCACGACCCTGCAACTGCTGGGCTACCCGCGCGTGCGCAATTACGATGGCTCGATGACGGATTGGTATCAAGTGCGTGGCCTGCCGCTGGAATAATTCCCAGCGTCCCACCCCAAAATGTGACAACCTGCCAGAGGAGAGATATAATGTCAAAGTGGAATCCGACGGAAATTCCGACGCCGCAGGATGTCAAGCCCGATTTTGAGTTTGATTTAAAGGGCGAAATCTGCCCGTATACGTTTGTCAAGTCCAAGCTCGCGCTGGAAATGCTCCAGTCCAGGCAAATCTTGCAAGTCGTCGTGGATAATGACGAATCCGCGACGAACGTCCCGCGCTCAATGACCAATGAGGGTCATACGGTCCTCGGCGTCGAGCGGGTGAGCGACAAGGACTGGCTGTTGACAATTCAAAAAAAGTAAACTAGAGGCATGGGAGGGGAAAAGTGGCAGAGAAATCGGTGGGGACCTGGGCAGTGAAGGTCGGCTTGGCGCAAATGCTTAAAGGCGGCGTGATTATGGACGTGACGAATGCCGAGCAGGCCAAGATCGCCGAAGACGCGGGCGCATGCGCCGTGATGGCGTTGGAACGCGTACCGGCGGATATCCGCCGCGAGGGCGGCGTGGCGCGCATGGCAGACCCGAACAAGATTGTAGAGATCATGGAAGCCGTCAGCATCCCGGTGATGGCGAAAGCGCGCATCGGGCATTTTGTCGAGGCGCAGGTCCTCGAGGCACTCGGCGTCGATTACATCGACGAAAGCGAAGTCCTTACACCCGCCGACGAAGAGAACCACATCAACAAGCATGAGTTCAAAGTACCGTTCGTCTGCGGCTGCCGCAACCTGGGCGAAGCGCTGCGCCGCATCGGCGAAGGTGCGGCCATGATCCGTACCAAGGGCGAAGCGGGCACCGGCGATGTGGTCGAAGCCGTCCGGCATGCGCGCTCTGTGCTCGGCGAGATCCGCCGGATCCAGAACATGAGACCGGATGAATGGATGCATGTCGCCAAAGAATTGGGCGCACCATACGAATTGCTGAAAGAGACTGCCGAGCTCGGTCGGCTGCCTGTCGTCAATTTCGCCGCCGGCGGTATCGCGACGCCCGCCGACGCCGCTCTGATGATGCAACTTGGTGTAGACGGTGTTTTTGTCGGCTCCGGCATCTTTAAATCCAGCGACCCGGCGAGCCGCGCCAAAGCCATCGTCGAAGCAACAACGCACTATAAAGATCCCGAGATCATCGCGCGCGTTTCGCGCGGGCTCGGCGATGCCATGGCGGGGCTTGCCGCGCGCTCGATTCCCGAGAAAGAATTGCTCGCGCCGAGAGGATGGTAAGCAGCGGACCTTATGAAGATTGGAGTCCTCGCCCTCCAGGGCGATTTCATAGAGCACATACAGATTCTTCACGCTCTCGGCGTCGATGCCGTCGAGGTACGCAAGCCGGAGCAGTTACGCGATCTCGACGGCTTGATTATTCCCGGCGGCGAAAGCACGACGTTTGGTAAGCTTGCGCTAGAATATGGTCTTATGGGTCCAATCCGGAAGATGTGCAACACGGGTAAGCCGGTCTGGGGAACATGTGCGGGCATGATTTTTCTGGCGAAACAAGTCGGTCGACCGCAGCCGGTGCTGGGGCTCATGGATGTGACGGTCAAGCGCAATGCGTTCGGTCGCCAGGTGCAGAGTTTCGAACAGGACCTTGTCGTACCGGAGCTGGGAAAAAGGCAGAACGGCTCGGAGAACGGCACCAAGCCCGACCGACCGTTCCATGCAATTTTCATCCGCGCGCCGTTGATCGAAAAAGTGGGGAAAGGGGTCCAGGTGCTCGCCACGTTGGAGGATGGCACCATCGTCGCGGCACGCCAGGGCAACCTGTTGGCGACGTCTTTCCATCCGGAATTAACAAAGGACACACGGTTCCACAAGTATTTTCTGGACCTGGTAAAGTGAGAGGGCACAGTTAATATGTTCGGTTTTACGAACGATCAAATATACCGTTATTCGCGCCACATTATCCTGCCTGACGTGGGCGGCGCGGGACAAAAGAAATTATTGGCGTCGAAAGTTTTGCTCGTTGGCGCGGGGGGTCTGGGTTCCCCAGCGGCGATGTACCTCGCCGCTGCCGGGGTGGGCACGCTGGGGCTGGTTGATTTTGACTGCGTCGACCTCTCCAACCTGCAGAGGCAGATCCTTCACCGTACCAAGGACATCGGGCGTCCCAAACTCGACAGCGCTGAGGAAACCATACACGCGCTCAACCCGGATGTGCAGGTCAATAAGCATCAAGTCGTACTGACCTCGGACAACGTGATGGATATTATCCGCGACTATGACATTGTCGTAAACGGCACGGACAATTTCCCCACGCGCTATCTGGTCAACGACGCCTGTGTATTTGCCGGCAAGCCGCTCGTAGACGGCAGCATCTTTATGTTTGACGGTCAGACCACCGTGTTCGACGCTCGGCGCGGGCCTTGCTATCGGTGCCTGTTCCCAGTCCCGCCGCCCCCCGGCGAAGTACCCTCCTGCCAGGAAGCCGGAGTGCTCGGCGTCCTGCCCGGAATCATCGGCAGCATTCAGGCAATCGAGACGATCAAGCTGATCCTGGGCAAAGGTGAGCCGCTCATCGGACGATTATTGTTGTTCGACGCGCTGGCAATGGATTTCCGCGAAATGAAGGTCGAAAAGAACGCCGACTGCCCGGTATGCGGCGATCATCCGACGATTTTGGAACTGATCGATTACGAACAATTCTGCGGCGTGCCTTTTCCTGAAAGGGCGCCCGCTTAATCGCACTTTACTGCAATGGCACTACCAGTAGAAACAATCGAACGAGTTGAATGCCCGCTCCTCCTGGCACGGATCGGGAATACGCCGCTGGTCCCGCTCCAGTCGACCAACCCGCACGTTCAGATCTTAGGCAAGGGAGAGTGGTTCAATCCCGGCGGCTCGATCAAAGACCGTCCGGCGCGCGCCATTTTCGAGACTGCAGTGGCTGGGGGGAAATTAACGCGCGCCAAAGCCCTGCTGGATGCCACCAGCGGGAATACCGGGATAGCATATGCGATGATCGGCGCGGCGCTGGGCTACCGGGTTGAACTGGTAATGCCCCAAAACGTCAGCGAAGAGCGGAAAAGGATCGTACGCGCATTCGGCGCCAACCTGATCCTGACGGATCCCCTGGAGGGGATGGACGGCGCGATCGTCAGGGCCCGCGAGCTTGCGCTGGATAAAGACAGCTATTTCTATGCCGACCAGTACAACAACGATGCGAATTGGCGTGCCCATTTTGAAACCACCGGACCTGAGATCTGGCAGCAGACACGCGGGCGGGTGAGCCACTTGGTGGCTGGCGTCGGGACTTCGGGGACGCTGATGGGGACCGGGCGCCGGCTAAAGGAATTCAATCCTGCGATTGAATTGGTCGAAGTCCAACCCTCTGACGAACTCCAAGTCATCGAGGGACTCAAGCACATGGATACTGCCATCGTTCCGGGCATCTACGAGCCGCGCCTGGCGGATCGCCGAGTAGCCGTGGATACTGACGCCGCGTACCGCGAAACACATCGCGCCGCGCGTGAGGAAGGGGTGTTTCTCGGATTGAGTGCAGGCGCGGCGATCGCGGCGGCACGCCAGGTTGCCCGCGAGATTGACAGAGGCATCATCGTCGTGGTCCTTCCAGATGGCGGAGAACGCTATCTCAGTACCGCGCTGTGGTCATAAGCGACGTTATTCTAACGCATTCTTTATGGTGAATTGGCGATTCTTATATCGTTTTAAGAAATCGCATCTAAAATGGGGTAGGGTTTTAACGTTGAAGCAAAGCCGGCACGGGCGCCGGCACATCATCAAGGAGTCATACTTTTCAATGGCAGACGAATTGGTCATCAAAGATTTGCACGTCAATGTAGAAGGTAAAGAAATCCTAAAGGGGATCGATCTAACCGTCCGGAAGGGACAAGTCCACGCGATCATGGGACCGAACGGTTCCGGCAAGTCCACCCTTGCCAACACGCTTGCCGGTAACCCCAAGTACGAGGTTACGGGTGGCGAGGTCTATTTCCGGGGCGAGAACGTTTTAGAATGGAAGCCGGACGAACGTGCCCGCCGCGGCATTTTTCTCGCGTTTCAATACCCGATGGCGATCCCGGGTGTCACCGTGGCGAACTTTTTGCGCACCGCGTTGAATGCTCGCCGCAGAGAGGCCGGCAATGGCAACGCCAAAGCGATCAGCATTCCCGAATTCCGCAAACTGATGACACAAAAAATGGAACTGCTCAAGCTGGATACCTCGTTTGCCACGCGTTATCTGAATGATGGATTCTCCGGCGGTGAGAAAAAGCGCGTCGAAATCTTGCAGATGGCGGTCCTGAATCCCGAGATGGCGATCTTGGACGAGACCGACTCCGGGCTGGATATCGATGCCCTGCGCGTGGTCTCAGAAGGCGTCAACGCTCTGCGGGGACCGAACCTCGGGGTTTTGCTGATTACGCACTATCAGCGAATTCTGAACTATATCAAGCCCGACTTTGTACATGTGATGGTCAGCGGAAAACTGGCCGTCTCCGGCGGACCTGAACTGGCGCTGGAATTGGAAGAAAAAGGGTACGACTGGATCAAGCCTGAGGAACAGGTAGCCAAGTAGGGTATCGGATCCTCACCCACATTTAGGAGGGATTGAATGACAGACCCAAATAAATCAACTTTTGACATCGGGGCGTCCAGTTCCGTATACAAGGAAAAATACGGATTCTACGATCCGGAAAAATATGTCTTTAAAGCCAAAAAAGGGCTCAATCGCGAAATCGTCGAGGAAATCTCCTGGATGAAGAGCGAACCCGAGTGGATGCTAAAGTACCGCTTGCGGGCGCTCGATATTTTCGAGAAAAAGCCGCTGCCCCAATGGGGCGGCAACTTGAATGACATTAACTTTGACGACATTTACTATTTTCTGCGCGCGACGGACAAAGCAGAGCGCTCCTGGGATGAAGTGCCTGACCAGATCAAAAAGACGTTCGACCGGCTGGGCATCCCGGAAGCTGAAAAGAAATTCCTTGCCGGTGTCGGCGCACAGTACGAATCCGAAGTCGTCTACCACAATATCCAGGAATCACTGCACAAGCAGGGTGTCATTTTTCTGGGCATGGACCAGGCCCTGGCGGAACATCCTGACCTGGTCAAGAAATACTTTGGCACCATCATACCCTCGGCGGACAACAAGTTTGCCGCGCTGAATAGCGCGGTGTGGTCCGGCGGCTCTTTCATCTATGTCCCGCCGGGAGTGCATGTCGACATGCCGCTGCAAGCGTACTTTCGGATCAATGCGCGGAACATGGGGCAGTTCGAGCGCACACTGATTATCGCGGACGAAGGTTCTTACGTCCACTATGTGGAAGGTTGTACCGCCCCCACGTACTCGACCGATTCGCTTCACAGCGCCGTAGTCGAGATTATTGTGAATAAGGGCGCGCGCGTGCGCTACACCACCATTCAGAACTGGTCCTCGAACGTTTACAACCTGGTGACCAAACGCGCCGTCGCACAGCAAGATGCGACGATGGAATGGGTAGACTGCAATTTGGGCTCCAAGCTCACCATGAAATACCCGAGCGTTTATATGATGGGCAAGGGCGCGCACGGCGAGATCCTTTCGGTCGCGTTTGCCGGCAAGGGTCAGCACCAGGACGCAGGTGGCAAGGTCGTCCACGGCGCGCCGTATACGTCGTCCACCATAGCGAGCAAGTCCATCTCGAAAGACGGCGGGCGCACGTCGTACCGCGGCTTGCTCAAGGTCTACCCCGGCGCCGAAGGGGTCAAGTCAAACGTCCGCTGCGACGCGCTCTTGCTGGACGAAGAGTCGCGCTCGGATACCTATCCCTACATCGAAGTGGACGAAGACAATGTGACCATCGGTCACGAGGCCAGCGTTTCGAAAATCGGCGAGGAACAGCTCTTTTACCTAATGTCGCGCGGTCTAACCGAAGCGGAAGCCTCGACCATGATCGTAAGCGGTTTCATCGAGCCGATTGTCAAGGAACTGCCGATGGAATTTGCGGTGGAGATGAATCGCCTGATTCAGCTGCAAATGGAAGGCTCGGTTGGATAAAACCCGGCAGGGGCGATGCGCCCGGCCGATAAAGGAATGGAGACTCCAGGACTAGAGGATGTAAAGTGGTTGACAACGTCGCTGCATTGCAAAAAATTGGGACCGGATTTAGCAAGCATGCCATCGAGACCATCTCTCGACTAAAGCAGGAACCCGACTGGCTGCGCGCGCGCCGCTTGGAGGCGTGGCACCTATACGAAGAGACTCCCCTGCCCGCCGCCAACGACGAACTATGGCGGCGGACCCCCTTGAGCGGGCTGAAACTCGATTCGGTCATTCCTTTTCTTCCCGCCGAGGAAAAACAAAATACTCAGAATGAATTGCCGCTCAAGTTCAAGGACGCGGTAAATGACCGGAATGCGAGTGGAGTCCTCGTCCAGTACAACTCGAACGGTGCTTTTGCCAGGTTAGCCGAAGAGCTCAAGCAACGCGGCGTGATCTTTTGCGATCTCGATACGGCCGTTCGCGAGCATCCTGCCCTCGTGCAGGAATACCTTATGACCAAAGCCGTTACCTTCACCGAGAACCGCTATGCTTCGGCGAAACCCTCGACCAGCAGCAGCGGCAAGCACGAAGGGGGCGGGTACGGGAACACCATTGGAGATCTAAAGTTCACGACTTTGCACGGCGCCTTTTTTAGCGGCGGCACCTTTCTGTATGTGCCGCGCAATGTGGTCATTGACCTTCCGCTGCAGACCGTCACCTACTTTGACCAGCCGAACCTTGCGATGTTCACGCATTCGCTAATCGTGCTCGAAGAGGGCGCGGCGGTCAAGTTGATCGAAGATTATGCCTCCAAGGAGGATCCCGCGAGCAAAGGCACTTCCAATGGATCTGCAACCCGGCGCTTTTCCAGTGGCGCGGTCGAATTGATCTTGAAGCCCGGAGCGAGTCTCCAGTATTTCCATTTGCAGGACCTCGCACAGGACGTCTGGCATTTCACCTCGCAGACGGCACTGCTCGAAAAGGACTCGTCGCTGACGTGGCTCGTCGGCACACTCGGCAGCCAGGTGACGAAAGCGTTCCTGGATTGCAAGATGCTGGGCAGCGGCACGAACGCGGCGCTGTTGGGTTTTTTCTTCGGGGATGGCAAGCAACGCTTTGACCAGCACACTTTCCAGAATCACATTGTGGGGCATTCGACCAGCGATCTGCTTTACAAGGGCGCCCTAAAGGAAGAAGCCTACTCGGCTTTCCGCGGACTCATTCGCGTGAATCCGAACGCTCAGCGGTCAGATGCTTACCAGGCGAACCGCAACATATTGCTCAGCCAGCACTCGCATGCCGATTCGATCCCAGAGTTGGAAATTGAAGCAAACGACGTTCGCTGTACTCATGGAGCGACGGTGGGTCCGATCGATCCTGAGCAAATCTTTTACCTGATGGCGCGCGGGATCCCGAGGGGGGAGGCAGAACGGTTGATTGTCGAAGGATTCTTCGACCCGCTGATGCAAAAGATCCCGCTCGAGGCGATTCGGGAACGACTGGCAGAAGTAATCCATTCCAAGATCGGAGTTTGATTTCAGCGCATTGGCGCTGCTAGATAGGGGAACAACATGGCGCAGTACGTTCATCCCGAAGTCCTGGTCGAAACAGATTGGGTTGCCACTCATTTAAATGACCCAACTCTTCGCATCGTCGAATCTGACGAGGACGTCCTCCTGTACGAGATTGGGCATATTCCAGGATCGGTCAAGATCGACTGGCATGTCGACTTACAGGACGCGGTGATCCGGGATTATATTAACAAGCGCGGCTTTGAGGCACTGCTCTCCAGCCGCGGGATCGCGAACGATTCCACCGTAGTCTTTTACGGGGACAAGAATAACTGGTGGGCGACCTATGCCTTCTGGGTGTTCAAGCTGTTTGGGCATGAGAAATGCCTGATTATGAACGGTGGACGGCAGAAATGGATCGCCGAAAATCGCCCGCTGAGCAAAGAAACACCCAACTATTCGCGCACCAAATACGTGGCCAAAGAGCGCGACGACGTCAAGATCCGCGCATTTCGCGACCAGGTGATGAAGCACGTTACCGCCGGCAACCCCTTGGTGGATGTGCGCTCGCCGCAAGAATTCACGGGCGAGTTACTGCATATGCCAAGTTACCCTCAGGAAGGCGCTTTGCGCGGTGGGCACATTCCCGGTGCGCGCAATATCCCGTGGTCCAAGGCGGTGCGGGAGGATGGGACGTTCAAGTCTGCCGACGAACTCAAGCAGTTGTACGAACCGCTCGGCATTACGTCCGACAAGAACGTGATTGCTTACTGCCGCATCGGCGAGCGGTCGAGCCACACCTGGTTCGTGCTCACGTATCTTTTGGGATTTCCGACGGTGCGGAACTATGACGGCTCGTGGACCGAGTGGGGCAACCTGGTTGGCGCGCCGATAGAGAAACCGTAAAAAGAACCTGATGATGGATCGACAAGAATATATTGAATTCCTGCTGGACCACTTTAACAACCCGCGCAACAAAGGGTCAATCGAGGACCCGGACATCCTCGTCAACGGCGGCAACCCCGGTTGCGGAGACGTCGTAACCCTCTTCGTCAAATTGGACGAACAGGACCGCATCTCCGGAATCAAGTTCGAAGGTCAGGGCTGTACGATCAGCATGGCGGCGGCATCATTGCTGACCGAATTGGTAGAGGGCAAGACATTGGAACAGGTACAGCAAATGGACTATGGCGAGCTAATTGACACGCTGGGGCGAGAGGTGGTAGAATCACGCTTGCGTTGTGCCACACTGGCGATGGACACACTGCAAGGCGGCGCGCGCGAATACCCGAGCCGAAAGGCATTGGGCGAGAAACTGGTCCAGCCCATCGTGCTTGCCCATACATTATTGACGGAATAGCGGCAAGAACGGCGTGGGTTCGGGCCAATCACAAAATCCTGGGAGGGAGAAGAACAATGGCGTACGTGATTGCAGAGCCGTGCATTAACACCAAGGACTCGGCGTGCGTGAATGTCTGCCCGGTGGACTGTATTCATCCACGCAAGGACGAGAATTTCGAGCCGGTGCAGCAATTGTACATCGATCCTGATACCTGCATCGACTGCGGCGCATGTGTCCCCGAGTGTCCGGTGAGCGCGATTTTCCCCGAGCCTGACGTCGAGGACAAGTGGAAGTCTTTCATTGAAAAGAATGCCGACTATTACAAACTGTCGGCGGCAGATTTCGAGAAAAAGTGGGGCTCGCCAGGCAAGACGGTGTAACCCCAAATCGTTGGCAGCCCCCGGCTAAAGCGGGGGCTTGCTCTATCCGAGAAAATGAAGGGACGAGGTAAGAATGGACGAAACGACGAATAAGGCAACTGAAATAGAACCGGTGCCGATTCCAGCTAATTTGAGCCCCGAGGACCAGATCAAGGAAGCCCTGCGCGCGGTCAACGATCCCGAAATCGGGCTGAATGTGGTCCAACTGGGATTGATCCGGGAGATCATTCTGGACCAGGACGAGCCGGAAATCAAAATGATGCTGACCACGCCGTTTTGTCCATACGGCGGCTGGCTCATCCAGCAGGTCAAGGACACAGCCGAGCAGATGGCAGGCAAAAAGATAAAGATCACGGTGCTCCCCGATCTGTGGGACCCGAACTTTATGGAAGACCCCGGCCTGTTAATGGGCTGGTGACGACAATTAGCCCTTCACCATAATCC
>JBLMXX010000261.1:0-19980 GCA_050257995.1 Acidobacteriota bacterium
TCATCTCGGGCAAGCCATATTGGAAGATCATCTCTGCACAGTACCAGGATGAGACACAATCCAGCGGGAACCACAACCTGTATTACACCGCGTTAGATGAGCGCGGCGTGCCAATGTCAGGCGTGCTTGCCGTGCAGGACTGGCAGGGGCGCGAACCAAACGATGTGCCCAATCCCGTATACACCGACGCTAATGGGACGGCGAACGCCGGGTTGTACGCCGGTCCGGTGGGTTGGAATCCCAATGCCGGACCCGGTCCTTATAGCGGCTGGGTCGGCGACCCCGATTTGCGCGGCAGAAATCTAACGGGAATCCCCGGTGAGAAAATTATGGGGCTGGGACTGCCGATGAACCGCCACGTCAATTTCATCGTGACCTGGCGAAAAACATTCACGACGGGCGCCGTCGCTAATAGTTCGATTGCCGGCACGATTTCGAATGCGCCCGCGGGAATACGGGTCACGTTGTCCGGTCCTGTGACGCAGACTGCAACGCCTGATGCGGGAGGCAATTATGCGTTTAGTAATCTGGCCGCCGGGTCTTACAGTATCTCGATTGGCAATGTAGGAACCATCCGAGCGAACATCGCCCTTGACGGTACAAATACAGTCCGCGTGGATTACACGGTTCCAGCCCAACCGCCCACCCGTCCGATAGCACATTATTTGCTCTTTGGTCCACCGAACGTATCGGCTACGCGCACGAACCTGGTACTCGCGCTCGATTATGTCGCCCGGTTCGCGCCGACAGTCGGCTTTAGCGTTGCGGAAGCCAAGAACGCGCAGAACGTGACCATCGTAGGTGCCGGAGCGGTGACTGGATCGGACGAGCAAGACCTCAAGAATGCCGGATGCACGGTGCGCCATATTGCCGGGGCGGACAGTTATGCCATGGAGCAGTTGTTCGGCCAGTTGATTTCTGCCGGCAATCCTTACCCTGGCGCGTAGAGGTCTGCCATTGCCAGCGGCATGATGATTCATAAATCCAATCGATTATCGATACCGGTGCCGGACCAATGAGTCGCACGGGTCGGCGGGCTTTCATCGCACTGTTAGGTCTCATCCTACTTGCGACAGCGCTGCGCTTGCATCGTCTCGGCGCACAGGATATTTGGGGAGACGAAGCGTTCAGCATTTCACTCAGCCTGCGTCCGCTGCCCGAGGTCGTAGCGGGCGCTGCGGACACGCATCCACCTCTTTATCCTGCCCTCCTATTTTTGTGGCTTGAGCTCGCCGGGACCAGTGCATTTGCGACCCGCGCGCTCTCGGCGCTCACCGGCATCCTCGTCATCCCGTTTATCTTCGTCATTGGAAGAAGGATCGCTCCGCCTCAACCGCGCCTCGCCTGGTTCGCAGCGCTCTTGGCTGCCCTTTCGCCATTATTGATTTACTACAGCCAGGAAACGCGGATGTACGAACTCGTGACGCTTCTGGCCCTCGCCTCGACCTATTTTTGCCTGACCCTTTTCCCGACACCCGCTCAGGTCTACGCCGAAGGAGGAGAAGGTCGCCGGTGGACAAAGAGAGTAGCGTATATTATTTGCACGCTGGCTGCCCTCTATACTCACTATGAGGCATTCTTTATCCTCGCGGCGCAAAATATTTTCGTCGCCGTTTACTGGCTCAAGCAGCGGCAGGAACTTGGCCGGGCTCGGCTCCGAAATTGGGTGCTGACACAATTGCTGCTGATCGCATTCTATTTGCCATGGATCGCCGTACAAACAGCATTCCTACGCGGAAAGGCAAGCACGCGATTTGACGAATGGAGCTGGCGCGGCATCGAGCTGATTTTCGGCAAGACATTTCTCGCGTTCAGCGGAGGTCTGTCGGTCGAATTTCCGGCGGCGCAGTTGGCGGCCGTTCTTTTCCTGAGTCTTGCCGGATTGGGCGTATGGGCTATCCTTCGGTCCAGCCCCGGTAAGACTTTTCTTCTCCCGTGGATCGCACCCCTGTGTTTTGGGGTGCCGGTCGTGATCGCGTGGATTATTGACCCCGTCATGCCGTTCTTTTTCGAACGGTATGTTCTGGTCGCGCTGCCGGGGTTTTATCTGACCGCTGCAATGGGACTGGACTATATCGCCCGACGATCTTTGTTACCGGCTCTCGCGGTGGCCGGCACTTGTCTCCTGGTGAGCGCATTTTCGCTCTCGAATTACTATTACGACGACGCGTATGCCAAGGGCAAATATGGGCAGATGATGGCGTATGTCACCCGCCAGGCGCAGCCGGGTGACGGTTTGATTCTGAACAATCCTCTGCAAAAACCACTTTTTGATTACTATCGCCCGCAAGGCGTGCCCGCTTTCTACCTGCCCGATGGTGCCCCTTTGGAAGACCCTGACACGCGGCAGCAACTCGTCGACATCGCCAGCAGTCATGCGCGATTGTGGCTTGTCATGTTCGGCAATCCCACGGAATACGACCCAACGGGCTATCTCAAGCGCTGGCTTGGAGCCCATTCATTCAAAACATATGAGCAGGGCTACGTGGATGCGAACCTTTCATTATACGTCATGCCGGCTCGCTCTACCATTCATCGGAACCGATCTATCACGCTTGGCGACATGATCCGGTTTACCGGCTATGATCTCGATCGGGCAGACTGGATGCCGGGGCAAACGATCCAAATCACTTTGCACTGGCAAGCGATGGCGCCAATCAGCAAGAGTTACAAAGTTTTCACGCACCTCATTGCCGTAAGCGGCGAGTCCAACCCGGAGACTCGCTCTCCCGTATGGGCACAGATAGACAGCGAACCGGTAGGCGGCTCCAGACCGACAACGGGATGGCAAGCAAGAGAAACGGTTGACGATTTGCACGGTTTGCAGTTGCCCGGAAATATTCCGCCCGGCGACTATGTCATCGAAGTTGGGATGTACGATCCGGCGACGATGGCGCGCCTGCCGGTCCGAGACGAGAACGGCGTGAGCCTGGCGGAGGACCGCATATTATTGGAACCTGTCAAGATCGAGGGGAAATGATCCGACGAAGGGATGCGCAGACGCATTTTCCACTGCCAATCCCGTCTCTTTAACCTGTTGTGCCGATGCGAATAAAATCGATTGTGATTGTTACGGGTCTTTTTTGTGCGTTCACGTTAGGAGCACTGCTGGGTCGCCGTTGGAGAGGCAATCTCGCGGACAGCCTTTTGACATTGGCGTTTCTGTTTACCGGAGTGCTATTGGTCTTGCTTGCCGCCGAGTTGATCCGCGAGCGGCTTTACGGTCACATGCTCCCCTCATACTCGGCTGAGGATGGCAAGCAAGCGATCCAAACCCCCTCATCCGGAGGGCACTTGTCCGCAGGACGCCGCGAGGGGAAATGGGCAATCCGTCTCGCCAATGTCGGTCGATTGGAATTCCTGGAGGTCTCTCTGGCGCTGCCACGCGGCATGACCCAGTCATCTACCCCGCCCGCCTCGCTTGCCTGGTCGTCGCTCCAGCGAACCGAAAAACTCGCCATAATCTTGTTCGTATTGTCGCTTGGCATTTATGCCATGACGCGTCTTGTGGCTCTCGACGAGTTCCCCATCTATTTCTTCGCCGATGAGGCCATCGAGAGCGTACTGGCTAGCCAATTGATACAGCACGGGATGCGCGATTATCAGAATCATCTCTTGCCTGTTTTTTTCAATACCTATGGCTTTTTCAATCCCCTGATCTCCGTCTATTTCCATGTCGTCGGAGTTGCGCTATTCGGCAAGTCCATTATCGTCACACGGGCGACCTCCGCCATCGTGACACTGATCGGTAGCGCCGCCGTAGGATTGATATTAAAGGCGTGCAAGTCCCGTTATTGGTGGGCGGGTGTACTATTCCTCGCCGCCATACCGGCCTGGTTTCTCCATTCACGGACGGCCTTTGAGACCGCCAGCATGGTTTCGCTTTACGCCTGCTTCCTGCTTTTGTATCTGTTGTACCGGCTCCGGTCGCCGAAATTCATTTTCCCGACCTTGGTGCTCGCGGCGGCTACTTTTTATTCCTATGGCAATGGTCAACTCGTCGTCGGGTTGACCGGGGTCATGCTATTCTTCTCAGACCTGCGCTATCATCTCAAGAATTGGCGGATGGGATTGGCGGCGCTGGGTCTCCTCGCCCTCCTGGCATTGCCGTATTACCAATTTCGACTAGACCATGCAGACGAAGTGACCCGCCACTTGCGCACCCTGGACACCTACTTGTTCCGTGCCGCGCCGCTCGAAAGCAAGGTCCGCGAGTTCCTCGGCACGTACGCCTATGGCTTGAGCCCGCAGTATTGGTTCTTTCCAAATTCGCAGGACCTCGTGCGCCACCGCATGTTGGGGTATGGCAACATTGCGCTCTGGATGCTGCCGC
Source organism: Acidobacteriota bacterium (assembly GCA_050257995.1). GTDB lineage: Bacteria > Chloroflexota > Anaerolineae > UBA4142 > UBA4142 > JBLMXX01. The sequence goes on from JBLMXX010000261.1 coordinate 4,334, forward strand.
TGGTCCTGGTTGGGGCCGCCGTGTGCTTCTGGCGACTCAAGTCGCCAGCCTATCGTCTCGTTCTAATTGCGGCACTCGCCTCCCCTATCGGAGGAGCGTTGACCCAGATTGCGATCACGCGAGTGCTGGCGTTCGTCATTCCTGCGAGCATCCTGGCAACAGTGGGACTCGAATTCCTGATCGAGCGGTTACGCCGTCCGTCACTGCAATCTGCCGCACCCTTTGTGGTCTGGATCGGGCTTGCTTATGCCAGTCTTGCCATGTTCAACGACGCTCTGACCAATGGGCCACTCTGGTTCAAGGACTATGGTTTGTATGGGATGCAATGGGGCGCCAAGCAGCTCTTCCAAATCATTCCCGAATACCTGGATCAATCGCCGGACACGGTAGTTAACATTACGCCGACCTGGGCGAATGGGACAGATGTCTTTTTAGATTTCTTCCTACCAAATGAACCACGGGTGCGATTTGCAAATGTGGATGCCCTGCTGACCGAAAAGCAGCCGCTTGACGATAACATGGTCTTTATCATGACGCCGGAGGAACTCAACAAGGCGCACGCGAGCAACAAATTCAAGCCGGTCGTGGTCGAACAGGTACTCGGATATCCAGACGGGTCGGACGGGTTTTATTTTGCACGCCTGGCGTACGTAGATAATGTGGAGCAAATCTTTGCGGCGGAACAGACTGAGCGGCGGAAACCGGTAGTTGAACAGATCCAGCTCGACGGCGAAAATGTGACTGTAAGCCATTCGCGGTTCGACAACGGCCGGCTCGCAGACCTGTTCGATAACGATACGTTCACACTCGCGCGCGTGATGGAGGCAAACCCCGCGTTCCTTGAGTTTACATTTCCATCGCCGCGGCGGATTACGGGGGTGGCGGCGGACTTTGGCACGATGGATTTGGAGCTCACAGCCCTTCTATACCCCACCCCGGATGACCAACCGGTCAAAGTGACACAGACCTACCGCAGACTCCCTCCGGACCCACACATCGAGATGTCCTTTGAGGGCGCTCCACCACTTGTCTCGAAAATCCGCCTCGAGATCAAGGCACTGGACGTGGGCGAGGTGTTCAAGATCCACATTCGCGAAATCAAGTTAAAATGAGGCAAAAAGGACCATGATTCGCGCCGGAGTTATTGGTGTCGGAGCCATCGGGCGGCACCATGCTCGCGTTTACAACGAATTGGATGGGGTCGAACTGGTCGCGATCGCCGATCCGATTACGGAACGCGTCCAAGCCATTGCGAGTCGTTTCAAAGTGGCTGCCTATCCCGATCATGTCGCATTGTTCGAGCACGAACGGCTCGATCTCGTGTCAGTTGCCGTTCCGACGGCTCTGCACTATGCTGTTGCCGGCGCCGCCCTGGCTAGGGGAATTAATGTTTTGCTCGAAAAACCAATCGCCGCATCGCAAGCGGAGGCAGAGCAAATCATCGAGCAGGCTCGCTCCGCCGATTTGATCCTGAGCATTGGTCACGTCGAACGATTCAATCCGGCAGTCATCGAACTGAAGAAACGATTGGGCTCCGGTGAACTCGGGCAAGTCTTTCAGATGCATTCGCGCCGCTTGTCGCCCTTCCCGCAGTACGTCCGCGATGTCGGAGTGGTCATGGATTTGGCCACTCACGAACTGGATATCTTGTGCCATCTCCTGGAGAGCGACCCTGAAACGATTTTCGCAAAGACCTCACGGTGGCTGCATCCACAGTACGAAGACGCCGTGTTCGCAGTCCTGAATTTCCCGGGAGGACCCGTCGCAATGCTGGAAGCCAATTGGCTGACGCCGTCGAAACTGCGGGAACTGCGGGTTACGGGTCAGAATGGAATGTTCCTGGTCGATTACCTGAGCCAGGATCTATACTTTTACGAGAACAGTTATCGTCCAAGCCAATGGGATACCCTGGCCCTGTTCCGGGGAATGGAAGAAGGGAACGTCGTCAAAGTCCGCTTGGCGAAGGTCGAGCCGCTCCGCGCTGAATTGGCGAGTTTTGTCGACGCCGTGCGCGAGCATCACGCGCCCCGCGTGAGCGGCGAGGATGGACTGAAGGCCATACGACTTGCCGGATTGCTCATTTCGAGCGGTATGAGCGGGCGCACCCTTCGGATGACAGATGCTTTGGCATTGGACAACTATCCTGCGCCATGAAACCGAGCCAAGAGCCACTTTTTCTCTCGATTGTTATTCCGGCCTTTAACGAAGAGGAAAACCTATCCTGTAGCGTGACCGCTCTCATTGAAAAATTGAGCACGTTCGTCCCATCATTCGAACTGCTGATCGTGGACGATGCCAGTCGCGACCGGACCGGTGCGATAGCCGATCAACTGGCGTCGAATGACCCCCGCGTGCGAGTCTTCCATCACCTGCAGAACCGCGGGATCGGCGCGGGGTTTGTGACCGGAGCACACAATGCGCGCGGGGAATGGTTTATGCTGATACCGGCGGATCTCGCCATGGACCTCGATCAACTGCCCAAGTACTTGAGCGCGGCCCGCCATGCCGATGTTGTCGTTGGATTGCGTTCGGACAAGAGTGATTACACCCTCGTTCGCCGGTTGGTGTCCTGGTCGAACATCATGCTGGTGCGCCTGCTGTTTGGAATGCACGAGCGGCAGTTCCAATATATCAGCCTGTACCGCACGCGGATCCTGCGCGAGATGGACATTGAGTTTTCTTCCAGCGCCTTCTTTTGGCCGGAGGTCTTGATTAAAGCGAGAGCCAGCGGTTATCAGCTCACATCGGTCGAGATCCATTATGTCCCCCGGCGGAGCGGCAAAGCAACGGGAGCCGATCCGAAATTGATTCTTCGGACTGTTCGGGATATGCTCTATTTTTGGCTCCGGGGCGATTGGAGAAGAAAGAGATGATCTCTATCTCCCGCCGTGGGCAAGAGATCCTCGTATTCACAGCCATCATTCTGCTGGCGACTTTATTGCGTCTCTATCGGCTTGACCAATTGCCGCCGGGCTTGCATTACGATGAGGCGTTCAAGGGCGTTCAAGCCCGGAAGGTGATCGCCGGGCCCGAGAGACCGATTTTCTTCAACGAGAATTTCACCGAAGAGCCAATGCGGATTTATTCTACGGCGTTGTGTTTTTACCTCTTCGGCGAAAGCACGTGGTCACTGCGACTGTCCTCTGCCCTGGCGGGAATCCTGACGGTCGCCGCGGTGTACGCGCTGGCGCGCGAGCTGTTTCGGTCACGTTGGGCAGCGGCGCTGGCCGGCTTTACCCTGACGATCTTGTATTGGCACGTCAATTTTAGCCGGCTGGGTATGGAGCCGGTCCTCACCCCACTCATGCTCACCCTGGCGATTCTTTTCTTGTGGAGGGGGTTCCGCCATCTCTCCGCTGGACCTTTTGGAAAGGCAGAGAAACGGGGCTTGGCCCTGGTGGATTTCGCGCTCGCCGGTGCATTCCTTGGCGGGACCCAGTATACCTACAAAGCGGCACTTTTTGTCCCATTCCTGGTTGCAATCGTTATCGGCGTAGAGATAGTCCTCCAATCAGGATTTTGGGCGCGCTACTGGCGCGGTATCGCTCTTGGCACTCTGGTCGCCGTTTTGGTTTTTGCCCCGCTTGGGTTATACTTTGTCACGCATTGGAGCGAGTTTATCGAGCGCCCAAGCACAGTCGTCGTCACCGATTCGGGCGCGCCAGCCATGCTCGACAATGTCATCCGCGTCGCGGCGATGTTCTTCATTCGTGGGGACGAGAACCCGCGCAGCAACCTGCCTTTCCGTCCTGCCCTTGATCCCTTTCTTGCCATTGGATTCATAGCCGGGATCTTGGCTTGTCTGGTTCGACTTCGCCAGCCGGAATCGCGATTGTTGCTCCTCTGGCTCGGCGTGATGGCACTGCCAAGCGTGCTGACCGACTTTGCACCGCACTTTGGTCGCAGTATCGGCGTGACTCCGGCCATTGCATTGACCGTCGCACACGGGTTCGGCTGGCTCGGCGAAAAGATTCGTGCGCCGCGCCCTGCGCTGATCGCGCTATTGCTCTTGGGTCTTGTCACCAGTTCCTATACGACGTTCCACGACTACTTTAATACGTGGGGCTCGCGTACCGGCCTCTTTGACTCGTTCGACGTGGGTTATTTATCCCTGGCGCAGAAATTGCGCGATCGCCCGGGGAATGAAGCAGCCTATTTCTCACCGGTACCGTCCGAGAATTACACAATGCAATTTGGCCTGGCGGGTCGAGAGGCACGTAGTTTCGACGGGCGCAAGGTGCTGGTTCTGCCTCCACCCGGAGCGCCGGCCTCTTACGGCATTGTGACCCGCGAGGATCCGCGTTCGATGGCGCGGTTGGCAAAAATCTTTCCGCGGGGAGCGGTGGTCAATTCGGTCAACGATTTCACGGGCAAGCCGTACGCCGCCATCTTTCGCGCCGAAGACGCCCCGCAGATCGCTCCACAAAGGCTCGTCCGCGCGCGACTCGGCGAGACAATTGAGCTAATCGGTTACGACATGGTGCGCGAGGATGGGGCGATCGGGTTGACGGTATACTGGGGCAGTATCGCCGAGACGCGCGAAGACTATACCGTCTTTGTACATTTGATCGGCGATACTAATGCCAACGGTGGAATCAATCCGGCAACTCGGTCGCCCGTATGGGCTCAGGATGACACACGCCCTGGCCACGATTCATACCCGACCACTGTTTGGCAAGCAGGGGAAGTGATCATCGATGAATACCGGCTGGTCATCCCGCGCGATGTGGCGCGAAACGAGTACCGGATTGAGATAGGCATGTATATCCTGAAAACAGGTGCGCGGGTCCCCATAACGGACGCATCGGGCGCACCGATGGAGAATGATCGTGTACTTTTCGAAAGAATCGCGTTACCGTAATCTCGGCAGACCTCAAACATTGCGCCGCCGCGCCGACTCACCACCCGGGTGGCTGATCCTCGGAATTGCAGCCGTCCTGATGGTTTGCTGCTCTTGTGCCGGTTTGTTCATCGGCCTCCAAGTCCGGGGAGTGAATCTAACCAAAGCAGTGGCAGTGCCGAATCCTCTCGCCTCGACACCCCAAGCCACTCCGACGCCGAACTTGAAAGCTGAAGTGCCTTTGAAAACCAAGGGACTGCAGGAGAATGGCCTGGAGTTGACCGTCTCTTCATTTCAACGACCCTTGCAGGTACAAGGATTGACCAAGCTTGAGGCGGACCAGCAATTCGTTCTGGTCTCTGTCTTCGTCCACAACGGCAAGACCTCCGGGCAGCCCATTAAACTGAGTCCGGTGGATTTCAAGCTTAAAGGTGACGGAGGGCTGACGTACGAGGCGAACCCCAAGACGGTAACGATTGATAATCTCATGACAGTGCAGGATGCTTTGGCACCGGGCAAAGACCTGGAAAAGGAGCTGATCTTCCAGATCGCCAAAGACGACACGGGGCTGAAACTGTATTGGACTGTTGGCGCGACCACCCGCGTTTTTGTGCTCGAGCCCGAAAAGTAAAGGCCGCCTGACAGTGATTCTAATTCTCGCCGCCGCGATCTGGCTCGTCGCATTTGTGTTTGCCATCGCGCGCGCAGCCATTCCTAGCCGTGCCCGGCGCTTTGCATCTATCGGACACGCGCTGGGCTCGACAGAGCACCCCGAGATTCGCGATCTCCTGGTCGTCGGATTCATCGGGGCGGGAACAGCGCTTTTCTTCTGGCGTTTGTTGGGGGGGCAGGTCTGGATGCCTGCCGGCGGTGGCGACCTCGCCCAGTTCTTGTATCCCACCTTTTCCTTTGCGGCTGAATGGTGGCGGCGTGGCATCGTGCCGCTCTGGAATCCCTATCTTTTTGCCGGTGCGCCCTTTGTCGGAGATATACAGTCCGGGATCTTTTATCCGCTTTATCTCCTCACCTTTTTTCTGTCCTCGCCGCTGACGTTTCGCGATATGGAACTCCTTTCGGTCTTGCATTTCTTCGTCGCGGGCGTCGGAATGTATGCCTTCCTGGTCCATGGGCGACTCGGCATGGGCGGTCGACCTTTGATGCGCGCGGCCGCACTCGCAGGCGCCGTGGCATTTGAATTCTCCGATCTCTTTATCACTCACTTTGGCAATTTGAATTTGATCGCCGCGGCGGCATGGATGCCATGGGTATTGTTGTTTTACCGCCGTGCCGTGACGGACCGGCGAGCGCTGTTTGCGATAGTCGCCGGAGTCCTCCTCGCGCTCGCGTTCCTGGCAGGACACATCCAGTCATTCTTGTTTATCGTCATGACTTTGGTCCTCCTGGCGATCTTCCAAGCACTGGAAGGCAGTGGTGTGCGCCGTTCCACCGTCTACCCGTTCCTTCTCCTCGGCCTGGTTGCCGTGACGGCATTCGGTCTGAGCGCGCCCGTTCTCTTGCCCGGAATCGAAATGACCCAGCGGACAGTACGCGCGGAAATCTCATACGAGCAAGCCGTACGGTTTTCGCTGCCGCCGGCGCAACTGATTGGGCTGCTTGTCCCCGGCTTTTTCGGTCGCGGTCCTCAGAACGCGTGGGGCCCCTGGGACCGAGTTGAGGTCGGCTACCTCGGTATCCTGCCGCTCCTCCTGGCCGGGCTGGCTTTGATCCTGCGGAAAGATGCGCTGACCCGATTTCTCGGACTGTTGGCATTATTAGGACTGGGGCTCGCCCTCGGCGGATATGCGATTTTGCACGGATGGCTTTATGAGTTCGTGCCCGGTTTCGGGCAACTCCGCGCGCCGGCACGATTTATTCTTGTCATGGATTTGGCGCTGACGACACTGGCCGCTTTCGGTTTCGATTACTTGCTCCACGCGCTCCCGACCGGAGACGAGAATAACTTGAGGCGTATTCTCCGCCCTCTGCCGTGGTCTTTTCTGCTCGTAGCGCTTGCCGTTGGTGCATCCGGTTATACCATCCTGATCCTCGGACAGGGGCAAGACCCCGCATTATTTACCCGCATGGCGAACGCGGTGAACGCGATGGCGTTTTTTATTCTCCTGCTCGCGCTCTCAGTCGTTGGTATCATCGCGCGTGGGAAGCAATTCGTCCGCCGGGAGGTCTGGTCAGTCTTCGCTCTTGCGCTGATCTTTTTCGATCTTTATTCTCTCGGCGCGTACGTCGACGAAAGCACCGACGACCCCACGCATGTCTTTGAGCATCCCGACGCCGTGGCTTTTCTAAAGAGCGATGCGAGTTTCTATCGGATTGACCCGCGCGGGACAGGTGTGGATAACAGCTGGCCCGCTGACACCGGCATTCTTTACGGTCTCTTTGACATCCACGGCGACAATCCATTGACATTGGCAGATTTCGAGCGCTATTGGCAATTGCTCCCGAGTCGTTCCACCAGTCTCTATGACCTGTTGAACGCAAAATATTTAATCGGTCGCAAAGGTGTCCCACTCGACCGGAGCAAATTTCGTCTGGTATTTGACGGCGATCCCGGGCTGGATATTTTCGAAAACACGCATGTCCTCCCGAGGGCATTCATGGTCTTTAGCCGTCAATCGGTACCCGACGCCAGCGCGGCGCTGGCATTCATGCACGACCCAAATTTCGACCCTACCCAAGTGGTTGTTCTCGAACAGGCCGTGGAGAGAGCAGAGCCGGAAGGAGTTTCCGCCGACCAGAAAGTACAAACCGTAAAAATCGTCGGGTATGGCCCGAACGAGATTCAATTAGAGACAGACAGCACGGCTCCGGGCATTCTCGTCGTCAGTGAGGTATATTATCCCGGGTGGCGTGCCTGGGTAGACGATCAGGAGGTGCAAGTACTGCGAGCCGATTTCTTGCTTCGCGCGTTGCAGGTGAAGGCGGGGACACACCGTGTGCGGCTGTTGTACGATCCCATGTCATTCAAGGTGGGAGAAGGCGTGTTCGCCTTCACGATGGTGGCAATCGTCGGGTGGGGAGTGTGGGAGACCCGAAGAAGCCGTCCGCGGGGAGATCAAAACGAGAACGGGGTGTCCTGACGTGGGACACCCCGTTCTCGTTTTGACTGAAGCAATCTATTTCATCGCGAGCAGTTCTTCCAGCTTGTTCTTGAACTGCGTCTCGGTCATGTACCCGCTGTCGCGCGTAATAGGACCTAGCGAGTTGCCGTAAAGTTTGCCATCTCGCCCGACAAAATAAGTTTCCGGCACACCCTTGATCTTGTAGAGCGGGCTGATCGCGCTACCCAGGTCGGGCCCGTTCGGGTAAGTGATGTTGTATTGCTTGATATATGCCTTGGCGTCCGCCTCCGGGTCGACCCAATCGACCCCAACAAACACCACGCCGCGATCTCTGTAGGCCTCCCATGTCTTTTGCAAAAAGGCAGCCTCGTCCCGACAGGGAACGCACCACGATGCCCAGAAATTGATGACGACGACCTTCCCGCGCATGTCGGAGAGTTTGAGCGTTTGGCCGTCAAAAGTCGAAAGTGTGAAATCTGGCGCCAGGCCCGAGGATGGCTGGGACTCGCCGCGTACCCTGAGGCCAAATGCGAAAAATGCAATGACGGCAATGACGATCACGAAAATGATAATCTGGATCCAGCGAGGCAAGCTTAATACTCCTTCAATTCTTTTTCGATCCGGTCGGCGTATTCCTTCGGAATGGCAGGATTGTCTGCCGGCGCTGCGGGCTCTGCGTTGCTGCCCCTGCGGACGAGCCACTGTTTTACCGTGAACCAGGCAATGGTAGCACCGAGAATGATTCCTACGAATGGAAGAATATAAGCCAGCCAGTTGAAACCTTGCGCGGGCGGAGCGCCCAGGACCTGCTGTCCGAATTTCTCGACAAAATAATCGCGAATTTGCTGCTCGTTTTTGCCCTGGACCAGCATGTCTTTAATCTGTGCACGCCATCCAATGCAAGCCTGAGTAGAGCAAACGTCCAGCGGCGTATTGGGGCACACCGGGCAGTAGAGGTTCTTGGCAATGCGGTTCACTTCGTCATCCAAGTTTGCCGCCGGAGTGGGCCCCTGTGCCTGCGTGGGTATGACATGGATGAAGAAAACGAGCGCCGCAATTGCGATGATTGCGGTTAGAACAATTCCAGATCTTTTCATGCTACTCCTCTTATCTAACTCCATCGACCGCCCAGGGCACATAGGTTTCCCACCGATAAAGCAGGTATTTCTTATTCTCGGCAAACACCTGGGCTTGTTCTTGAACGACTTTTTCGATGGCATCCAATTTGGCGCCCGTTTCGCGCAGGATAGTCGCCACCCGCGCATAATATAGCGGCAGCAACCCGGCAACGACTTTGTCGGGATCGTTCTCGCCCTTGGTGTAGACGACCGCGCAGTCAAAGACGACGCGCGCCCACAAATCTGCCGGAAAATGCGTACCCCCCCGCGGCTTGTTTGCCAGCTCAATTACCTCTGCCACACTGCTCGGCGCCAGGATGGTCCGCCACAGGCGGCGATACCGTCGCGCCGCCGAATGGAATGCATCGTTGAGCATATCGATCGTGATGGCACCGGTCAGCCGAGCCGGTTCGGGCGGCGCTCCGTTGCCGTAGAAAGGGACTGTGCGGAGCGACTTGGACTCGGGCCAGCGGCGGCGGTAAATGTCCATCATCCGGAACAGCGTGCCGACAATCTGAATGAACGTCGGATCAATTGACGCCGCCACTTCACGCTTATCTTCGATTTTGGTGCCGAGCCGGGACTGGCACATTCGAATGTTTTCGTTTATCGCGATCGTAGAAAGCCAGATGTCGATCCCATGCCGAGCCACATCGGTTTCCCACACGTCGCGACCGTAGAGCCTGGCAGCCAATGGACCGGAAATGGCAAAGTCACCCGCCATCGGTTCGCGGAGGTCGACCCCATAGAGCATTCGCGTCATCGGGTAGCCGACGATGTCATTCACGCCGCCTTCCACGAGCGGTCGCGCATAATTCGGTATCACCAGGTCGTATTCGCCTCGCAGAATAGGCGTGGCGAGTCGTTGGATCCAATCGCGTGTCAGGCTGGTCAAATCGGCTTCCAGGATGATACATGCTTTCACGCCCAGTACGCGGGCAATCTCAAAGATTGCGCGGACGGCGCTGCCCTTGCCTTGAATACCCTGATAAGTTGTAATGATCCGACGGACGGTCGGCGGCAAAGGACGATTGGCGGCAATGTGGACCGTCTGGTCAGAGGAACCTCCATCCACAACGGCAATGACTGGGCGCAAATCGGGGAAATGTGCCAACATTCCATCCCCTGCCGTCTCCACAACATAGCCGATGGTCTGCTCGTTCTTATAGCTCGGGATCCCCACCAACAAATCCGCAACCCCAATCTCCGAGAGGCGCCGCTGCCCATCCATGCGGAGCGAGGTCTCTATCATCTACAACTCCTTCTCAAAGGAAAATCACCGTCCAGCATGACCCGATCATTTCGCTGCTGCCGCGTTCCGTGCGGCCTCTTCCGGCGTCATCTGGTCTTTCCATACGGCGGAGATTGCGCTCCTCCATGCCTCCGACTGCTTACTATACGTAGATGACGCGGGCAGGGATGTAGCATGCTCCAGTTGATCGCGCAGGAAAGTCGCATACTCTGGTGGATCGACGGCAAGCACCATCGCGGCACGGCTCGCGGGCAACAAACGGACCGCGCGCAACCACGGTGCAAGCCGCTCGGCTTGTACAATCCACTGCACAAAACGAGCCGTGGCCGCCTGACGGGTCGGGTCCGGAGTCACCACCCCGAATGCCCACCCGTCGGCAAGCGTAGCGATGCGACCCTCCTGACTTGGAATAACACTATAACCCGCGTTCGGAAACTTGGCGCGCTCATTGAGATAGCGCGAGGCGGAGACTTGTGCCATTGGGACCTGTCCGGCAGCAAACATGGGCCAGACCTCCTCTACGGTTTTCAAGCCGCTGGCAGCCTCGGGAATCAATCCCATGTCGTGCGCACGTTTGAAAAAACTCAGTACCTGGGCGGTTGCGTTCGAGTCTATGGCGGTTTGATTCGCGGCATCCACCAGGGAAGCGCCCAAGGCGAAATACTGGATAAGGAAGGCATCGTCACCGCCCAACGGCAATAGCAACGCCCCCTTTTGTTTTGTGAAATCTTCCCACGTCTTGGGGACCTGGCGGATCGCGGACTTGTTATAAACCAGATGTTCCACATTTGCCGCGAACGGAATAGCGACCCACCGGTTGCGGTACCGTGCCACGGCAGCCGCAAACGGGAAGAAATCGGCGCTCAACTCAGAGGGCACAAGCCCATCCAGCGGCTGCAAAATCCCCGGCTCGGCCGCGAGCGGCACCTCCGACATATCCAGCGCGATCAGATCCGGCAACCGGGAAGGCACAATGGAGCGCGTGGTCGTGAGAAAATCGAGCAGGCCACCCTTTCCGGATGTCTTTTTCGGTATGATTTCGATGTGAATTTTCGGATTGGCGGCGGTGAAGGCATCAATCTGATTACGCAAGATGCGACCCGCCGGCGAAACTCCGGGCGCAATCTCATCGGCCATCCACACCGTCAGGGTAATCGTTCCGCTTGGCGTGATGAGCGGCCGGATCGTCGGGACGCTGGTCGCTACGGGCGTGGCATTCGAGGTTGGCGTGGCTTGGACGCTCGCAATCGGGACAGAAGTAGGAGTGATCGGCAAAGGAGCGAGGGGGACACCGGCATTGCACGCGACCAACCCCGCGCTGATGAGCAACAGAGCGAGCCACGCCATCCTCATCATCTTATTTGGGATCACGTAAAGGTGACCTCAGTCAATGCACGTCACCGCGCGAATCATACACCCTTATTATAGCACATCCCGTTTGGATTTGCATTTTTTCGGCTTTTCGAATAGAATTCCAAAGGAGTGGTGACGCAAGGGTACCGTGTTCCTTTCCTCTGCCGATGCGTCCATGCTGATTGCGTCCGCCCTCCAAAAACTCTGCTCGACCCCCGGAGGTTCGCGATGGAGCTGGCACGCCTCGTGCGAAGTATCCCCGATTTCCCCGTGAAAGGCATCCTCTTTCGTGACATTACCACTCTGATCCGCGATGGCGACGCATTCCAGGAAGCCATCAATACCATGGTCGACCATTACACGGACGCACGGGTAGAGATCGACGTCGTGGCCGCCGTCGAGGCCCGCGGTTGGATTTTTGGCGCGCCGCTGGCATATGAGCTTGGAGCCGGCTTTGTGCCGATTCGCAAGCCCAGCAAACTACCGGGGGAGAAAATCAGCATCTCGTATTCACTCGAATATGGAGAAAACACCCTCGAAATGCACCGTGACGCCATCTCGCCGGGCACTCGGGTTCTGTTAGTGGATGATCTGCTTGCTACCGGTGGTTCGGGGAAAGCGGCGGTGGACCTGGTGGAAAAGCTCGGCGGTCACGTGGTCGGCATCGCTTTCCTGATCGAGTTAGTGGACCTTCATGGGAGAGAGCGCCTTGAGGGCTATGACGTTTACTCGATGATCGAGTTCGAAGGCGAATAGGCGTGGGGCGACCGGTGGGTCGCCCCTTCGGTTTTTTGGACCCCTTGCATTTCAACGTCCCGCGGGTATAATCGAACCATGGATGATGTCCTGATCACCAACGGCAAGATTTATACGCTGGACCCTGCGCGCCCGCAAGCGAATGCCATCGCGTTTGCCCATGGGCGCATCGTCGCGTTTGACGACGATGCGCGTGGGGCGCGCGGGACACGAACACGCGTGATTGATCTAAAAGGACGGTCTGTCATCCCTGGACTGGTAGATTCGCACATTCATTTCACCGGCTATGCCATGGGGATCGCGCGTGTTCAACTGGAGGGGGCGCGCAGCCTGGACGAGGCCCTGGCACGGGTCGCCGTACGCGCCCAAGCCGCCAGATCGGGTGAATGGATTCTGGGGATGGGGTGGGACCATAATAACTGGATCCAGCCACACTATCCCACGAAACATGCCCTGGACCGGGTCGCACCGGACAACCCCGTCGCGCTTGACCGCAAGGATGGTCATTCGGTTTGGGTAAACAGCGCGGCCCTGAGTGCCGCCATGATTACGCGCGATACACCCGACCCATCCGGGGGGATCATCGTACGCGACGCCTCGGGCGAGCCCACAGGAATCTTGAGTGAAAAAGCGGCTTGGTTGATGGAAGATGTTATTGGTCCTGCGGCAACGGCGCTAAGCGAGACCGACCTCCTGTACGCTATCCAGACCGCACACCGGCTGGGACTGACCGGCATTCACAACGTGGAGGGCGCCAACTCCCTGAGAGCGTTTCAGGACCTACGTGGCAGGGATAAATTGACTCTGCGGGTGACGCATATGATCCCGGCGGCAAATCTGGATCACGCGATCGGTGTCGGGCTCAAGACGGGTTGGGGTGATGACTGGCTCCGGCTTGGAGGCGTCAAGATATTTGCAGACGGTTCATTAGGGTCACAGACGGCGCACATGCTAGAGCCGTTCGAAGGTCGTCCGGATAACCGGGGCGTCGCCGTCACGGCCCCCGCCGAAATTGAACGGCTCGCGCGCGCGGCGGTGGGCGCCGGGATCATGGTCCTCACCCACGCCATCGGGGACCGCGCCATTCGTGACGTGCTCGACGTGTATGAGAAACTACGTCGCGAAGCGGTTCGAATTCCACTGCGCATCGAGCATGTGCAGCATTTACATCCCGACGACCTCCCCCGGTTTCGCGCGCTGGACGTGATCGCCTCAATGCAGCCGATTCACGCGACCAGCGACTATAAGGTGGCAGACCAACTCATCGGCCCCCGGGCGCGCTATACGTATGCTTTCAAGAGCCTGTTGAATGCCGGCGCGACTCTGATTTTTGGAAGCGACTGCCCGGTCGAGACACTCGATCCGCTCGCCGGAATCCACGCGGCGGTCACTCGGGAGCGAAAGAACGGCGAGCCCCCGGGCGGATGGTATCCGGCGGAAAAGCTCTCGATCGAAGAGGCGGTGCGCGCCTATGCAGGTTCTCCTCTAAAGCAGGAGGGAAAAGCGGACTGTCTGGTCCTCTCGCAAGATATTTTCACTGCACCGCCGGGGGAGATTTTGAACACAGCGGTAGATTACACCATCGTGGGCGGCAACGTGGTGTATGCGGCATAGCGGAGGCAAAGTCAAGGGACATGCGTCGAGTCAATCCTCATGGGGGGAATGGTGCAGCTAACACATGATCAACTCAAGCAACTGATTGCTTTGGCGCGCGCGGATGCGCCACAGGAGACTTGTGGCCTTATCGGCGGCAAGGACGATAAGGCGCTCCGAATTTACCCGCTCGAGAATGTGGACGACCAGCCGCAAATACGCTACCTCGGCGACCCGCAACAGCAATTGCGCGCGCTGCAAGAGATCGACGAGAACGGATGGGACGTGCTTGCCATATACCATTCGCATCCAGCCACCCAAGCTTATCCGTCCCAAACCGATATCAGCCGCGCCTTTTATCCCGATGCGATCTATATGCTGATCTCGCTGATGAACCCGGAGCAGGCAACGGTGCGCGCGTACACCATCCACGAGGGGCAGGTCGGCGAAATTACTCTAGAGGTTGAAGACGAGACACATGAATCACCGCGAACGAATACACGCCGCGCTGCACAACCAGCCCGTCGACCGCGTGCCGGTCGCACTGTGGCGGCACTTTCCAAACGACGACCTGCAAGCGGAACGACTCGCCGCCCGCGTGGTCGAGTTTCAAAAAAAGTATGATTTCGATTTTGTCAAAGTGACACCTGCTTCCGGTTACCCCGCCGAGATGTACGGTGCCACTTTTGTCGACGGCAAAAACCGGGAGGGCACACGTTCGTACATCCAGCGTCCGGTCAACCGGCTGGACGATTGGGAAAGGGTCGAGCCGCTGGATGACACAAACCCGGTTTTCGTGCGCGAGACGACTGCCCTGAAGCAGGTCCGTCGTGAACTCGGTCCCGATGTGCCCATTCTCCAAACGATATTTGGACCCCTCAACTCGGCACACAACCTGGCCGGAGATCGCGCGTTCGGCGACTTGAGCCTCCATCCCGAGGTCGTGGAGCGCGCATTACGAGCGATTACCCAAACGACGATCCGCTTCGCCATCGCCAGCCTGCGCTCCGGCGCGGATGCCATCTTTTTTGCGACGCAAATGGCTACCCCCAAGTATCTCACCCTTGACGAGTTCAAAAAGTACAGTGAGCCGTATGACCTGCAGGTCATCGAAGCCATTCGCGCCGAAAGACCGGATTTCATCTTTCTCCACATTCACGGGCTGGAAATCTATTTCGCTGCCTTGGCTCGCTGGCCTGTGGACATTATCAACTGGCACGACCGCCGCACGTCGCCATCGCTAAGGGAGGCGAGTGGCAAGTTCCAAGGTGCTCTCGCCGGGGGACTGGATGAGTGGAAGACGCTCACGACGGGCTCGCCAGAGGATGCCAGAACACAAGCGCTCGACGCGATCACGCAGATGAATGGGCGCCGGTTTATTCTCGCCGCGGGATGCGTCATCCCCGTCGATGCGCCTGAGCCAAATATCCGCGCGGCGATACAGGCAGCCACCGGCTAGATGGCACATATTGAATGAAAAGCGGGCAAAGCCAAGACGGCTCGCCCGCTCTTGATTCAAGGTTGACTATTATTTGCACATCGACAGCTGATCACGGCTGTCGATTATAATTTGTGGTCGCCCTTTGTAGGGCGAGATCTTGCCGGCGAGCTCTACGCATTGGCCCTTCAATGTGTCCCAAGAGTAAATGAACGACACA
>JBLMXX010000262.1:0-6176 GCA_050257995.1 Acidobacteriota bacterium
GTAGGGATTGGCAGTTCCTTTCCCCACTTTGTGGCTTCCATGGCCGTCGGCACGCTGGGCGAGATGATCGTGGTCCCTTCTGCGACTGCCGTCACGGCGGACCTTGCCCCCCAGGCGATGCGCGGGCGCTATATGAGTGTATTGGGACTGACCTGGAGCCTCGGCTTTGGACTTGGACCTGTCCTGGGCGGCATCATCAGCGATCAACTCGCGCCACGCGTGCTCTGGCCAATAATGGGCTCTGCTGCATTAGCCGGAGCGCTGGTTTACATGGCCATGACCCGTTGGGTATCTACCCGCGCTGGCTCGGCTGCAAGGGCAACGGAATGAGAACGCGCTCGCAAGCTGATGCAATTTCTATCACTTGAACCAATCCTCCAACACGGGCACCCTCACACGCGCTGTTAAATCAATGGTCAACGGGGAAACGGAAACAAGATGCTCGTATAAGAACGACTGTATGTCCGAGTCACGCTCGACAGAATCTGAGTCGACGTTCAATTCATAGCCCGTGAACCGTTTTCCTCGACGAGTCTCGGCAACTTTCGAACGGAAATAACTGTGACGTGAGACACGCGTCCAGCGCCACGGCGTCGTCTCACCCGCGTGGGCAGGCACGTTGATATTGACGATATCGACTCCACGTGGCATCCCCCGTTTCAGGATTCTCTGCGCGAACATGCGCGTGAACTGCGCGGCTATAGAGAAATCAACAGCAGTACTGTGACTACGATGATACTTTAAGGCCGTCTGAACCGACGCGGCAATCGCCGGGACGCCGAGCGTGGCTGCTTCAATGGCCGCGCCCACCGTCCCCGAGATGGTGACCCCGCTTCCAATATTCTCTCCGTAATTGATGCCTGAAATCAACAACGCCGGCCGGCGCTCCGCGATGAGGAGTAGCGCATGACGGACGGTTACGGCAGGCGAGGTCGGTACGGCGAAAGCGCTCAGGCGACGCCGGTTGACCCGATACATCACGGGCCGGGCGTGGCCCCGCCCATGAAACGCGCGCCCCATTGACGTTTGCTGTGCCCGCGGTGCCACAATTAATAGTTCGCCCAAATCCTCAACCGCGCGAGCTACGGCCCGCAAGCCAGGCGACCTAATTCCATCGTCATTCGTGAGTATGATAAGGGGATTGGACATTTGGAATTTCAAGGGTCAGATTTCGATACTGTCATTGCTCACTTCAAGTGCCCACTATCCTCTAGCCACTTTGCGGTCTGGCGCATCCCTTCTTCAAATGATACTCGAGGCGCATAACCTAGAATTCTCTGCGCTTTGGAAATATCATAGACCACGTGATGGGAATAGAAATCCACGCTTTGCCGAGCAATGATCGGGCGAGTTCCGGTGACACGAGCAACTACCTCCGATGCCCATGCGACAGCCCGGGCAAAAGTAAGTGGCACCGAGTTGAGCCGCGGGATGCCTAGCATTCGAGCGTATGCTCCATAAAACTCGCGCCACGGTATGCCTACTCCATCCGAGCCAATAAATGCCTGCCCTACCGCGGCATCTTTTTTGGCTGCCAGCAGAATGAGGTCTACCAAGTTATCGACATAAGCAGTGTTGCACAGTCCACTGCCATCTCCGATCAGGACCCGCTTGCCTTGACGCACACGCTGAACCGGGGTCATAGTCCACGCCACTCCACGTGGCCCGTAGGTGCAGGCGGGACGCACGACCACGAGCGGCAAATGACATTCGCGATAAATTTGCCATGCCACGCGCTCCGTGGCAATCTTGCTGTCCGAGTAAAAATCGCCGGACTCGCGCAGTGGCGAATCGGCATTACAGCCGTGAGGTGGAGGATAGCCGTGTACGTTGATAGTGCTGAGGTGCACAAATCGCCCTACCCCGGATTCTAGGGCAGCGCGTGCCAGGCTTTCCAACCCTCCGGCATTCTCCGCGATGAACTGGGAGCGCGTGCCCGGCTGGAACTGCTTGGCAGCACAGTGGATGACAACATCGCATCCTTGGGTGGCTCGCTGGACCGCGCCCACGTCGGTCATGTCACCGACCACACTATCGATATCCGGCAGGGGACGGCGTACAAACGCACGCACCTGCGCTCCCTCTTCCTTCGCCAACCGATCTGCCACTCGCCCACCGATAAACCCAGCGGCGCCGGTGACGAGGATACGTTTCCCGTTTAGATCCATATCTCCGTTCCGGAACGAATGCGCGACTGTCGCATCAAGCTCTCCCGTTCTTTTTATGCGGCTCCTTGGTCCCAAGGAGCGAGCGGTCAGAAGACCAGGGTGCGTAAGGTGCCATAGTGAGATTTGCCAGTGCAAGGAGCACCGAATCGTAGTTGACGCGCCAGCCTGCAAAATCAGACCAGGCTTGCTCCCGGTCCTGTTTGAGGGGTACACCGCGGCTCGCCAGATCATCATACACCGCGTTATACTCCTGCCGGGAGATACTGATTGGGTCCATCGGCTTTGGGTCCGGGTCGCTGGTAATGTGAAACAGAGCGGCAATGTGGCGTAGAGCCAGATAGCCAGCCCGAATGCAGAGGTCTGCCGAAGGGTCATGTGGGACGTCCAGGGTAGAGGCGGCAAAGGATGCCGAATCGAGCACTGCCCCTGCCGCCGTGATCCACGAACGGTTGGGTTCAGGTGAACGGAAAAAGACCAGCGGGGCAAGGGATGTATGGCTTTCTTCGACATCGGCAAACCATTCTTCCCATCTTTTCCATACATCGGTGAGACGGTCCAGTCCATGTATCCGGTGATACCGAGCAATCATTTCCACCACCGAGGGCGGCGATCCTGCGCGGACTTGAAGCATGGTCACCGATGCCTCCCGGCGTTGAAATGCCGAGTACATGGTCGGCAAATATGAAATTAAGAGCGCTATCAGACCCAAACCAATCAGGGCTTCGGAGAACATCAGAATGGTCGCCGGGACCCCATTGGCAGCGGCAAAGCCGAGCGTCAAGAGCGCCGAGCCGCTCAGCCGAAAGGCATCCGTCCAGGACGGCGCACCTAATGCCCAGAACATTCCGGTATAGCCCACGGCAATAATCGCCAACCAGACCGGCGGCAAAGTGAGCAAACTAATGGCAGCATACGATGCCATAATTCGATCGCGCGCCGCATAGGACTGTGCCCTATCCGTCCAAAGCCGATACAGAAATCGGACTGTGAGAAAAACCATACGCGTCAAATAGACGGTCTCACCGCGCGGTATCACAAATGTGCTGACCGCAGAAAGCACGGTGAGGACTACGACAAACGCGCCGAGAAGAAAAACGATTACATGAATCGCAAGCATACTTTTTGGCTATATCCATTGACTACAGCCGCTCTAAAATTCGGCAAGACTGCCCGTTACTCTCGCGCGGCGCTCCGCGAGCCGATATGCCCAGTAGCCCAGCAATGGTCCCAAAATTCCGAACATCACGACGACGACGATTTCAAATTGCACGGGCGCCAGCTCGGGAAAGCCGCGAGGATAACCCATCAACGTAGAACGGAATAAATCGACAGAGTAGCTGAGAGGCATGATGCGTGAGCCCCACTGCAGGAACTCGGGCAGGGCACGGAACGGAAAGAACATCCCACACAGAATCATCAACGCAATCTGCAGAAAATTCGCCGCCGTTTGTGCGGACTCTTTCACGATCAGCGTGTACGCCGCAAAAGCAAATCCGAGGCCGAACGTTCCCGAGAGACTGAACAATAATACAACCGCGGCGAGCCCGGGATTCTGAAACGGCAAATGCCCCAGAAAGAGCTGGACAAATAGAACGGCGGTGAGTGTCAGCAGACCGGTCCAAACTACAATCGTCACCACGCGCGAGACAAGCGAAGCAAACTTGGACGCGGGTGTCAGATAGAGCGATTCGAGCGTGCCCTGGTATTGCTCCTCGCGAATATTGTATCCAATTGACCACAAAGTATCGGACACAAACATGAACATCACGAACCCGTACATCATCACTGCGCCGGAGTTACTGGAGATGTTCGATCCGCTGCTCATATCGCCTGCCCCGCGCGGCTCGAACATAATCGCCGCGAACGTAAACAGCAGGATGATAAAAAAGACCTGGGCAAAGCTCGCGATAAAGTCCACCGGATACCGTGACATGATGGTCAACTGCTTGCGCACCATCGCGACAAAAATCTCAAACAGGTCTCGTAATCTCATTCTGAACCTACAACTAATTGATAATCAGCGATGGGCAATTGCGAATTGCCTTCCTCGTGCCCATCCGAACAAGACGGCAATCATAACCAATTCTACCGCTACTGCCAACGCGCCTGCTTCAGGTCCAAAGGCGCCGCCCATCAGCCAGTCAGGGCCGGTGATTTGGAGCCGAAAAAGCCCGCCCATATTCAACCCGCTGATGAGGAATCCGAAAACTGGACCCTCGGCGAAATTCCACGCTGCGTGCATTCCAATTGAAAACCACAAGCGACCGGTGACGGAATAGCCCAACGCCAGCAACACACCGGCGAAAAAGATGCCTAGCGTCGAGGTTACTCCAGCGCCCGGATTCAGCAGATGCAAGAGTCCGAAATAGAGCGACGAAACCAGAACCGCGGGCCAAAAACGAATCCCTTCGGCGAGATTTTGAAGAACATAGCCCCGTGCGTCCGTTTCCTCCGCAACGCCGACGGCAATATTGAGTACGAGACCGAAGAGCAGCCCGCCGGCAATGGCGCCCCAATTGCCACTCGCCCATTCAAAACCCGTGATGGTTGCCGCGCCGAGCCCCAACGACAACATGAAAATAATGATCCACCCTGCCATCGAATAGCCAAATCCGAGTAACCCTTCGCGCCACCAGCCGGGCGAGAGCGTAAAGCCCAATGAGCGAAACGACCGCTTGTCGACGAATCGCCGAAAGACCCAGACGAGTGCCAACACCATTACCAGCCGTTCGAACTGAAAAAGGAGGAGGATCCAGGGGTGATCGGAAAGGCGGAGAAAGTAATCGGCAATACGATGCCCTAGTTCTTCCGGCGGGACGCCCTGCTGCACCAGCCATGCGCCTATCACAAGTCCGATCAGTATCCCAAGCGCAATTGAACCGACCAGGTCTCCCAGCCGAGCCACAATAGTATAGAGCGCTACGCGCCATCCTGAGCGGAGGCGCCCACCCCGCACAAGCCAACCCGCGCGTCCCTTCCCTGGTGCGGCCGTTGGTACGGGATGGCTTGCCGGCTCATTGTCGAATCGGCTCATTGATTAAAACTCTCCAACGCCTTCCGACCGCTTGATGCTCTGCTCAGTCCGCGTGAACAGCCAATAGCCCAACCAGGGCGTCAGGACCGAGAAGATCCCCAGCATCGCCAGATCCAAGTACCAGTGCTCAAAGAAAAAACCAACCCCCAGGAGGCTGGCGCGCACGCCGTTGTTCATCCACGTCGGGGGAAACGCCAACGCGACAAACCGCAGCCACGCGGGAAATATGGCAATCGGGAAAAACAGGCCCATGAGGAAGGAAATCGCCCACTGCGCCAATTGGATGAGCGCATTCGCCGCCCGGATGCGCAGAATCAAAGCGCCATAAAGGAGACTGATCCCAAAAAGAGGAATAAAGCCGACAAGCAAGAATACGATTGCTAACAGGATATCTCCTTGCAGTGGGTTGACGCGGAAAACGAGCGAACCCAGCGCGAACGCGACCACAAAGTTGAACAGCATGCGTGCCATTCCGTACAGCGTAATACCGAGCAGGATCGAGCCCCGGCCTGTGGGCGCCAGGTAGAGAGCTTCCAGCGTACCGGTCTCTTGCTCGCGCCTCAGCCAGTAGCCAACATTCCAGAGCGTCCCACTCACCATCATGAACACGTTTGAGCCAATGAGCAAGTAGGCGACATAGTTGGCGGTGCCGGTATTCCGCTCGAAATTCGCTGCAGCCTGACTGGCGCCTCCACCAATCGCCTGACCCAGCAGGATCGGCATGGCGGCGATGAAAGTAGGCATGACGATGTCGAAAAGGCGCCCGCCGGGATAGCGCGACATGACGCGAAATCGCATCAACGCCACTTGCCAGACAAGCTCCAGATGGGTGCGCCGGGTGAAACGAGTGAGAGAGGTCACTTGAGCCGCGTATCCTCTTCCAGGGTTCGCCCCGTCTTGGCGACAAAGACATCTTCCAGCGTCACCTCGGTCGGGGCAATCTGCTCCAGCACGGCACCGTTATCCATCAGCGT
>JBLMXX010000263.1:0-3019 GCA_050257995.1 Acidobacteriota bacterium
CTCGGCAAAGCGATGACAGACCGCGATTATCCCGTAATGCAAGGCGTGTTTCTGGTCGTCACGATCGCCGTCGTTTTTGCGAACTTGATTGCCGATTATCTATACGGTTGGCTCGACCCCCGCATCCGCCTGGCTGGAAGGAGCGAGTGAAATGACCGCTTTCCGAGATTTTCTCGCGACTATCCTGCGTGAGTCTTACAAGACCTTTATTCTGCTAAGCCGCAACCGGATCGGCCTATTCGGCTTTATCACGGCCCTTGCGATTGTGCTCATCTCTTTCTTCGGTCCCATTATTTGGCCCCCCGAGACTTCGGCGAATGTCGCAGACATTAACAAAGGAATTTCCTCCACGCACTGGCTGGGAACGGATTTTCAGGGGCAGGACAACTTGCGCAAGGTCGTGAACGGCGGCAAAGAGATCGTGACCGTTGCCTTCCTCACCGGGGTAATCGCAACTCTGATCGCGGTCGTCGTCGGGTCCTTCAGCGCCTTCGTCGGCGGGGGAGTGGACAGCCTGCTCATGGAACTGGTCAATATCTGGCTGACGATCCCCAAGTTTCCGCTGCTGGCGGTTCTCGCGACCGTTATCAAGCTTGACACCATTACCCTCTCGCTCCTCATTGCATTCCTGGATTGGCCCGGACTGGCGCGCCAGGTGCGTAGTCAGGTCTTGTCACTCAAGCAGCGCGATTACATCGAGGCGGCGACGATGCTCGACCTCGGCATGCGGAACATTATTTTCCACGAACTGCTCCCGAATATCATGCCCTTTATTGCCATCGCGACCATTTCCACGATGACGTTTGCGATCTATCAACAGACCGGGCTTGTCTTTCTTGGCATCGTCCCTTATTCAAGCGCTAACTGGGGCGTCATGATCACGGCGGCCCAATTGCGCGGGGTCCTGTTCAATCCACAAGCGATGTGGAGCATTCTCGCCCCTATTGGGGCTATCGTGCTCTTTCAGCTCTCGCTTGTTTCGTTTGCGCGCTCGTTGGACCAGGTCTTTAACCCGCGTTTAAGAACCAGCGTGTAAACTATGCCGCCTACTCTGTCCGTCCAAAATCTCTCGATTGAATATGCCGCCCGCCGTGGGCGCGTGCAGGCGATTCGCAACGTGACCTTTGACGTGCAGCGCGGCGAGTCGCTCGCCATCATTGGCGAAAGCGGTTCCGGCAAAACAACCCTCGGGTTGGGTATTGTCCAACTGCTGCCCAGCACCGCCCGCATCACGAATGGGCAGGCGCTGTACCGGCGCTACCGAAAGGGCAACGGCAGTGCGGCAGTAAAAGAAGTGGATGCGCTCAAATTGCGGGGACGCGCATTGCGCCAGTTCCGCTGGAAAGAGTGCGCGATGGTCTTTCAATCGGCGCTCAACTCGCTCAATCCCGTCCTGCGCATTTCGGATCAGTTTGGCGACACGGCGCGGGCGCACGGGTATCTGCGGGGTCGCGCACTGGAGCAGCGCGCCGACCACCTCTTGCGGCTCGTGCGGCTCGATCCCGAGCGCGTGTGGCGGTCGTTCCCTCACGAACTGTCCGGCGGCATGCGCCAGCGGGTGCTTATCGCGCTCAGTCTCCTGCTGGACCCGCAACTCCTCATCCTCGACGAGCCAACTACGGCGCTCGATATTCTGACGCAGCGCAACATTATGGATGTCCTCAAGGAATTGCGGCGGGAACTCGAATTCTCACTTGTTTTCATTTCGCATGACTTGTCCCTTGCGGCCGAGCTCGCGGACCGGGTAGCAACGGTCTATGCCGGCAAGATCGTCGAGATGAGCAATGTCGAGACGACGTTCCGCGAGCCGCGCCATCCGTACACTATCGGTTTGATCAATGCAGTGCCCACCCTCAAGGGCACTAGAGAGGACCTTACTTCGATCCCCGGCTCGCCTCCCGACCTCATCGAGTTGCCGAGCGGCTGCAAATTCCACCCGCGCTGCCCCCTGGCAGATCAGCTGTGCAGGGAGCAAGAGCCGGAGCTCGAGGTGATCAACGGAGAGCACCAAGTGGCGTGCTGGCACTAGAGGATGGCGCGGCAAGTACTGTCCAAGTTCAGCGTAGGCGAAAAAGGCAACTAGAGCAGGATCATGACCAGTCCTCTGATCACCCTCAATCATGTCAGCCGCACCTTCCAGATCAAGCGGCAGGTTATCAAAGCGGTGGACGATATTTCGCTCTCGATCCGAGAGGCAGAGATCATGTGTCTCGTCGGAGAGTCGGGCTGCGGCAAGACCACGACCGGCAAAATGATCGCAGGGGTAGTGCCAACCTCTTCGGGAGAGATCCTTTACCGCGGCCAGGATATTGGGCAACTGCGCGGCGCCGAATACAAAAGTTATCGTCTCGGCGTGCAGATGATTCACCAGGACCCTTATGCTTCGCTCAATCCGGCGCATACCGTGTTCGATATCGTCTCAGTGCCATTGGAGCATCATGGATTCGTCCAGGGCAGGCCCCAGATGCTTAAACGCGTCCGCGAGTTGTTGGAGTTAGTGGACTTGACTCCACCGGATGATTTCCTGGACAAGTATCCTCATCAATTAAGCGGCGGACAACGCCAGCGCGTGTCGATCGCGCGAGCGCTTACCGTGTTGCCTTCGTTTATTATCGCGGACGAAGCCGTGTCCATGGTGGATGTGTCGATCCGCATCAGCCTGCTGAACACCCTGTCGAAATTGAAGGAGGCGATGGGGCTGGCGGTGCTTTTCATCACCCACGATCTTGCCCTTGCCAAGTATTTTGCCTGGGAGGGGCGAATCGGAGTCATGTACCTGGGTCGGATCGTAGAGTTGGCGCCCGCGCGCGACCTGGTGGAACATCCACAGCATCCGTACACCCAAGTCCTCCTTTCCGCCATTCCTGAAGCGGACCCTGAAATGACCCGCCGCAAGAAGCACATTGCGCTGCGCAGCATGGACGTGCCGAGTCTGCTCCGGCTGCCTTCAGGCTGTGCCTTTCATCCACGGTGCCCTCTTTTTATGGGACAGGTCTGCGAAAACGTTGTGCCGGTGCTC
>JBLMXX010000264.1:0-5899 GCA_050257995.1 Acidobacteriota bacterium
CCTTCCCAGCTGTTCATGCCCTTTAGCAGGGTGAAGATCGGACGGGGCCGAAAAGCCCATTCGCGGAACGCGCGCTTTTGCCAATATTCCAGCCGCTCGGCAGGCAGCTGGGGATAGTCCAGCACGGTCGAGCGGTCCATGTCTACCTCTTCCCACCGCGTACCGGGACGGAACCAGCCATTCTCCACGACTTGGAAGAAGAACGGCGTGCCCGGATACGGTGCCGCAATGTGAAAGAGTGCAATATCGAGCGGGAGTTTCTTAGAGAAAGCGATGGTTTGCTGGATCGTCTCCTCCGTCTCGCCGGGCAGACCGATGATGAAATAGCCCCAGTTCATGATGCCGGCTTGGCGTGCCCACCCCAATGCACGCGCGGCTTTGGCGGGATCGGCGCCCTTGTGCGCCCGCTTGAGAATTTCGTAACTGCCGGACTCGATGCCCCACGTGATCATCCAGCAGCCCGCCTTTGCCATGAGCGAAAGCATCTCTTCGTCCACATAGTCCACACGGCTGTTGCTCATCCAGTGCATGTTGATCTTTTCATCAATCATCATCTTGCACAGCCCGACCACCTGGTCGCGCGAAAGAGTGAACAGGTCAGCATACATCTGAACGTAATTAATGCCGAGACTCTTTAGCAGCCGCAGTTCCTTCATGATATTTTCAGGCGAGCGCAGGCGGAGCGACCACTGGTAGCTGACGTGCTTGATGCAGTAGATACATCCCGCACTACAGCCGCGGCTTGGCACGACGAATGAGTAAGCCCCCTTCATCATCGGGCCGCGGTACTTGTTCAACGGGAGGAGATTGTGGAGCGGGGTTGGCAGGTCATCCAAATTAGGAATGAAAGGTCGGTCGGGGTTCACGATGACCTTGCCGTCTTTGCGCCAGACCAAACCCTTGATACTGGAAAGGTCTCCCTGATTAGTCGACGCAAATGGCGCGGGCACGGCGGACCCGGTTTCCTGGAGGAGCTTGACAATCTCCGGGGCGGTCGGCGTCTTTTCCTCAAAGGTATCGATCAATTCCCTCAATGTCATCTCCGGTTCGCCGCGCAGAATGTAATCGAGCGCGGGAAAGGGCTCCATGCTCTCGTAGGGCATCGGAGTGACGTGCGTGCCAAAGGCGATGGTTTTGGCGCCGATCGCCTTTGCCAGAAAGACACCGTACATATCGTTCTGCAATGTCGGCGCCGTCATTTGGGTCAGATAGTACTTTGGCATTTTGGCCCGCAGGCGGGATTCAAACTGCGACCACGTCATCCGTTCGGCAATGGCATCGATGATTTCCACCTTATAGTCCATCGACAAGAGCGCTGCCATCTGCGCAAGTGAGACCTGCGGCCAGATCATGTTCTCGCGGGATTTGCGCCCGACACGATGCTGGCTGCGAATCCAGATTCCCCCGTCCGGAGAAGGGGGATTTACCAAAAGCACGTCGACCGCCTCTGCCGGTCGCTCTCGTTTGAGCGTGCCGGTGACGCGTCCCGCATCCGGAAAGCGCGGCGTCGGAAGCATCTGACGCGTGCGCGTGCCCAGGTTGACGGTATTTATATCAGACAAGGTTATCTCCTATGTCCCGTTGGGTGGATACTTCCCGATTGGTGAGTTCCTCCAGGATGCGCATAACGATCCAGGAGATGGTTAATTGGAGTCCGATCAGTATAAAGGAAACACTGGTCAACAAGTAAAACCACAGCCGCGTCGCTTCCCAGCCATTCATACCCAGAATGAAACTTACCAACCCGAGGAGGGTGCCGACAAATATGCCCACCAGCCCCATCCATCCGAAATGATGGTCGAGCGATGGGTCGAAAATAGGTTTACCGAACAGTCCACGCCGGACCGGTCGCTTGTCAAAGAGTGATACGAGATAGTTGAACATAGCGCCAAGCGAAAACGCGCTGACCCCGCTGACGCCGAGGACGAGAGCAGTGAAGATGCCAAAGACACCTACCGGGCCAAGTGTCGTCACGCCACTCAGTCGCATCGCGACAATCACAAGAGCGATGAGCAATGCGACTCCGATGGCTCCAATTCCCAAAAGTCCCAGGATGCGAACAGGATTATAGGTCAGCGCGGTCCAAACAATCGAATTGGTAAAACGGAACCCGTCCCGCAACACATTCAATTTGCTACGCCCGAGCCGCTCGGCATAAGGAATGGGAACTTCGACGATTTTCAAATTCTCGTGGATCGCCCGCGTGCTCATCGCCGGCGTAAAGTCCAGCCCATCGGAAAGAGGATATAATTGCGCCAGGACACTCCGGCGCAAAAGACGCATGCCGCTGGTCGTATCACGGACCGCCGTGTTACCGATAATGCTGAGCAGCGCCGCATAAGCCAGATTCCCAACCCGGCGCGTCAGCGGCATTTGCGTGTGCGCGCCACTCATGCGCGAGCCGATCACAAGGTCCGCTTTCTGCTCAGAGGCCGCGCGACACAGGTCGGGTAGAGATTCCGGCGGATAGGTCCCATCGGCGTCGATGAACGCGAGATAGTCGCCCTGCGCGTGACGAAAACCTGTTTTGATCGCCGCGCCGTACCCGCGGTTTATCGGATGGCGCACCAGCCGCACCTCGGGGTACCCGGCAACCACTTCCGCCGTCCGGTCGCGCGAGCCGTCGTCTACGACCAGTATTTCCAACTGCCAACCCCGCTCTTGCAGCTCCTGGCGAACCGCGAGCATACGCTCGACTACAGGACCGATTCCATCCTCCTCGTTGAAAGCGGGAACGACCAATGACACACAATTCACTGATACGGGAGCCGCGACGGTTATAGTCATTGGTCCACCTCCATATATACTGGCAATTGGGAGTGTCCGGCAGGTCCTGTGATTTTTCGGATGATTTTGGCGGGTACGCCGCCCACAACAGTGTGTGGTGGGACATCTTCCGTGACCACGGCGCCCGCCGCAACAACCGCGCCCTGACCTATGTGCACACCATCGAGGATAATCGCTCCGGAACCGACCCATGCATCGTTGTCTATCCAAATCCCCTGGGCCGTAATCCCCTGTTCGATAATCGGACGCGTTGGATCCTCGTAAACGTGATTTACCGCCACGATCTGGACGAACGGCGATGTATAAACATTATCACCGATAGTAACTCCACCTTGACCGCGGAGGACATTGAATTCGCCAATCAGGCAATTCCTGCCAATCTTGATTCCCGCATGCGGCAAGCGGCGAAAGTTATAGACATGGAGCTCCGAGTGATTCATCACGAATGTATTTTCACCAATCACAATCCCCTGAGGAAGCGCATGGAGATATACTCCTTCGTCGAGGTAAACCCCGCGCCCCAACTGAACCCAGTTAGCGTATCGCAAGCGCACATTCGGCTCAATGGCGACCAGACCGTCCATCTTGAGTACAAGTCGATACGCGACAGCGCGGAGGGCAATTCCGACGATGGTGGGGACGCCGCCCAGGAACCATTGAAGGATTTGTTCGAGTATATAACGACCAGGGCTGCTTGCCTGGCGTTGAAGGTAAAGAAGACCCTTGTTCAAAGAAGGTTCATCGCTCCCGTGACCCGCCGAACCCGAGCGCGCTCCGCCGTTCTGGCAGTGCAGCGTGCGCGGGTTGCCGGAGTCATCTGATCATATAGGTGCCGCCAGTGTAGGGCATAGCAGCAATAGTCTGACTCGGCATTGAGACAGATGCAATCGGCGAACATTCGCTAGAAGGCTTGATTAATGGCTTCCAGTTCTAATGAGATTGACCGACACCGATCGGAGCACGTGCCCGGTCGAACGGTCCGCTGAAAACTTGCTGTTCTCCACGCGGCGACTGGATCCGGATACCTGTTCGGTTCGGGCAATGCGTTTGTGGAAACCGGAGTCTTGCTGGTACCTGACGGCGACCCGGAGGAAGCAGGGGTTGGGGTTCGCGCTTTGGGAGGAGTGGTGGTCGGACTTGGCCGCGGCGAACCCTTATGATCCTTCAGTTTCTTAAAGTAGGATTTTTTGGTTTCGCAAGCTTTGATCGCGGGCTCTACCATCGAACTGACTGAAACAAGTCCGGTCCCCTTGAGCGCCGCTAGCGTCGTCGCATACTGGCCCAAAGCGTCGACCGCATTTTGCTCCAAGTCCCGCGCCGCTCCTGGGTCTTGTTTATCCACGGCGTCAATGGTCAAAGAGAGCTGGTCAAGTAAGACCTGAAATGACCTGACAACAGCGGGTATCTCAATTTCCCGGCCCATGCCCGCCAATGCCTGGATCTCGTCAACGCGATTGTGCGCAAACTCGAGGTGCCTTTGGGCCCGGGCCGTGCTTTTAAATGAAAGAGTCAACTGGATTGCTTCGAATGCCATTTTGGTTGGATAAAGGATGTCTCCGGGCAACGATGCCTGGGCGGCAGCGGTGAGTGCACCCATGCTGCTCAAAAGCAACAAGTTCGTCATCAAAAGCGCGATTACACCGACGACGAGAGGAAGACGTGGGTCCAACCGGATCGCGCGCCAGAGTATCTCCCAACGCCTACGCGGTGCTCGGGGCGCACTAGATACAAGAATCTTTTGAGCTCGCGCCAACGTGGAAAGGGGCGGCAAGAGGCTGTCGTCCCCGCAGACCGTAGCGCGAATCCGTTTGTATCGATCGATCGTTCTGGCGCACTGCTCGCAAGTTTTGGCATGCGCTGAAACCATTGCGGACCGGGCCTCGTCCAAATCTCCTGACGCAAACGCAATAACCTGCTCATAAGGGAACGCATGAGCGCTCACGGAACTCCCAATCACGCACTGGCTGTACTCTTCTACAAGCGGCAAATCGGTGGACAAGAAGGGCTGGCTTTCAAATCTGTATTCTACCTATAAGTGGGGGCAATCAGAGCTAAAAATACATGCTCGACTTGGAGGAGTTGAAGGTCGCGAGGACGTACGAACTCCATCTTCGGTCTTGCCGGAGACTTTTCCTGCAAAATGCCGCCTGCAGGCAGAATCGCTGAACCGTTGTAAAGGAAATTAAGCAGTTTGTCAAGACCCCTCGAATAAGACGGAGAGATCGATGCGCTAACCATTTGAATGCGGCGAGCCCGTCCTCTGTCGTCGTTGACAAACGCAGAAAACGGGCTCGTGGCTAAAAATCAGTTGGCAATAGTCCCGCAATCACTGTGGGTTTTCCCCGCCTGGGGGACGTTCTATAGATCGCTGTCCATCTCCGCCAGGATAGATTCCAATTTTCTAAAGTAGCGAGCCCTCATGGGGCCTATGCTGCCTTCTGCCAAGCCGAGACGCGCAGCAACCTCCTTGTAACTGGGGGACGAGGGATCAAGGAACAGAGCCGTCAGGAGTTTCTGACCTTCGGGATCGAGCCGGCTGAGCGCCTGGTGCACATAGTGCTGACGCTCCCAGGTCTCGACGTCACTGCGCGACAGGGTTTCCATCAACGCGGTGGATTCGAAAAGCTTTCCGTTTCGCGCCAGGCGCTTGCGCACGCGCATCGTCTCGCGGTGAGTGATCGTAATGAGCCATGCCGGAAGGACCGCCTGATTCCGCAGGCGTTCCAATTGACGGAAGACTATGGTAAAAACATTTTGAAAAACGTCATCCGCATCTTCAGTTGAGAGTCCCCAACGAAGCGGAATCGAATATACCAGCCGCGAATAGCGCTCCACCAGCACTTTCCAGGCGGACTCTTCGCCATTTAAGCAGGATTGAATCAAGTCGTGATCCGAGCAGTCAAGCAAAGCAGGTGAGCTAGCCACTATGGATTTTCCAACCTTGCCATTTTGGGATGGTGCTTTGGATCAATACTGTAATACCGTACGTTTGGTCTGAATCACAAGCCTTTCAACTGTCGTAACCGCGTGGATGCTTTTGACGCCATGCCCACCCGGTTCCTACCATAGATTTGAGGTCAGGATAGCGCGGAGTCCATCCCAATTCCCGGCG
>JBLMXX010000265.1:0-8751 GCA_050257995.1 Acidobacteriota bacterium
AACCGTCCCGCGCTCGCGATCGCGACGCTCCGCCAGCCGGTCGTCTTTCAAGCGATGGGGGACCCGGAGACGAGCGTGCCGGTCCAGGTCGTGATGATGCTCGCCATCAGCGATCCGAAAGCGGTCGTCCACGTATTGCGTAAGGTGATATCGATCCTCGAAGACGGCGAGGCGCTCACGGGACTGCTGGGCGCGCGCAGCCGGGAGGAGATCAGACAGATCGTTCAGACGCATATCCAAAAGGTGCCCGACGAGGTTGGGCAGGAAGCGTCAACGGAAATATCGCACGCGTGAGAGAGTGTTTTGGAAAGCAGAATTCTGCAGAACAAATTAAAATCTTACACCACAAAGGCACAACACCTGCCCTGGCGGTACCGCAGGTGCCAGGGAGGACACTAAGAATAATAGTAAATTTCAAAATACTTTTTGAGGGTATCGTCCGGAGAATCCATCCAGCGAGGTGCAGAAAATGTACAAGGTGAGAATTATCGTCATTTGCGGGTCGGGGGTCGCGACGAGCATGCACGCGGCGTACAAGCTGCGGGAGTATTTTGAAAAGAATAAAGTGCCGGTCGTGATCGACGGGGGCGGCAACAACGAGCTGGCGGGGCGCATCGTGTCGTACGATATCGTCGTCAGCAACTCGCAGGTCACGGTCAAGACCGACAAGCCGGTGTTCAGCGCGATCCCGCTCTTGACGGGCATCGGCGAAAAGGAATTGATGGCGCAGGTGCTCAAGGCGGCCAAAGAGATCATCGCGAGCAAGGGTTGATCCCGCGCCCAGGATGGAAAAGGAGAGAACGTGCTAATCGTCCGCGAACCGGTCCGCAATGAGGTCGGGCTGCACGCCCGCCCGGCCGCCCTCTTCGTCCAGAGCGCGAACAAGTTCCGCTCGCGCATCACGATCCGCAACGTCAAGCGCGGCGCGGCGGTCAATGCGAAAAGCATCCTCCACGTGCTGACGCTGGGAGTCGGGCAGGGAGATGAAGTGGAAATCGCCGTCGAGGGGGAGGATGAGGCCGCGGCGGCGGAGACGCTCCGGCACCTGCTCGTTTCCGATTTTGCGGACGCGGCGATGGGAGAAAAGAAGTAAAACGTGAGGAGTAAAACGTGGGGAGTAAAACGTAAAGACGTAAAACGTAATAACGTGAAACGTGAAACGTAAAGACAGAATGCCAAAATACGAGATCAAGCAAGAATTCAGCGGGAAAACGGCGAGCGAATGTTACCAGGCGTGTCTCCGCGCGGTGCCACTGGCGGGATATAGGATTGTCAAGCGGCGCGATATCGCGTCGCTGGTTATTTGCGAGGGTCGCATTGAGGGGAACAGGGTGGACCTGAGCATGATCGTGCCAATGGGCAAGCCGACGCACGTGGTCCTCACGCTCAGCAGCGAGTCCGCGGATGAGGTCTCCTTGAAGGAGGAGGCGGAGCGCGTGATGGGGATGATGGGAGAGCAGTTGATTAGGTGATTAGGTGATTGGGTGAGTGGGGGAAGGGAAGGCAATGAGCCAATGAGGGCAATGAGCCAATGAGCCAAAGGAACGGGGAGACGATGGGGGAACGATTGAAAGCGTTACTACGCGGCGCGACCCGCGCGCCCTTTACGAAGAAATCTAGAGGGGAGCGGCTGCCGCGATGCCGCTCGGGACGATTTCCGCACGTCGGCGGAGGGACAACCTGACGAGCTTCGTGGGGAGGCAATCGATTACGCGAGGAAAATAGAAGAAAGCTGAGAACCGAATCACTTGCCGCGAATCGAGAGGGGCGAAAATAGCGCTCCTCCTTTTCGTTCATCAAGACATCATAACGCTTTCATAACGGCGAATGTGTTACATTCATCGCATCATCTGACAGAGCCGGATAGGTGATCAATGCCTTTCAACAAGCAACCGGTACAAATCTGGATTGATCTACCTGGCAGGGACTATCAAGAGACGCTTCAGGCGACTCGGCTCTCCAAATCTCTTTTCCAGATTCGCGAAATTCCCTTTATGGCAGAGCATGTCAACTATATGGATATCGTGCGCTGTGAAGAGGGTGACGAGAGGCCGCGTCGAGTCATAGAAGTTGTCAAGTCCAGTGGATACTCTACGATTCACCTGATGTTCGCCGAGCATACGCCCAAAGAGCAGATCGGCCAATGTATCCGCACGCTATTGCAGAAAGGTGCGACCTATCGACGATCGGGCCTCCGCGCTTTTTCGATCAACCTTCCACCGGAGGTCGACAGGTCCGGGATTACCGGATATCTTGAGCAACTGAAGCAATCCGGTATCGTCTCAAATGAAAATCATGACAGCATAGGAGCAGTCGAGCAAGCCATGCGGCATTTGGATTATCTGATGGGCAAGCGCCCCACGCTCCAGGATGGCTACGTTCCTGAAACCGAATTAGATTTGAGCAGGTGATGGCTTCCCTTTGCTTCGCGCGCGGCTGACGCAGATCGTTGGTAAGCGGCGCAGAAACCATGAAGCAGATGAGCATGAGCAAAGCCCAACACTCCCAGTCGCATCTCTTTACGGTGCGGGTGTGGGTGGAAGACCTGGGCGAAGGCAAGACCGAATGGCGCGGGAAGGTGACGCATGTGGCGAGCGGCGAGGTGCGGTATTTTCGCGGTTGGTCACGATTGGCACGGCAACTGAGAGAGATGTTGCCTGACGATACGGGGGTGAGCCGAAATGGAACAGTTCTTGCTTGAAGATTACAAGCTCAAAGTCAGTTTTCTTTCCAACCAGTACAACGGCATGTGGACGCGCTTTAACTTTTTCGTCACCATCCAAACCGCGCTGATCGGCGGCAAGTTTATTTTCGGCGGTGGAGCGACTGAAACTGCGATCGCCGGGGTCGGTTTTGTCCTGTCGCTGATATGGTACGTTTTGGGCGCAGAGGACAGTTACCTGGCACGCCTCTACCAGAAGCAGATCGAACTGGCGGCGCATACCCTCTGGGCGCGATCGGGATTGCAAGACCTGATCGAAGACTATCCGCCGGTCGGTTTCAGCCAGGACAAAAGAACGGATATCTACGCCGACGTCAAGAACAAGGCATGGTATGAAGGGTTGTTTTACCGGATTGCCCGTTGGCGCTGGGAGCCGATCAGCGTTTCCAAGTTGATTGCCCTGGTCCCGCTTGGCGTATGCCTGGCCTGGGCAGGAGTTCTAATCTTCCAGCACGCCTGATGGTATTGGAAAGACTATGGCCACAGGTTCCCGACGCCTGATCGGTCCCAGGACCGACAGGCGCGCACACTGGCGAACAGACCACCGTTGTCGCGGGGGGCGCGGCGGGAGATGGGGAGGGCGTGCAGGATGACGGCATGTCAGAGATGGGGTGAAGCGGAGTCATAGCAGTGGCGGTCAACGCAAGATACTTTCGTATCACAAATTGACCCGTTTGGATATTTCTGCAAAGAACCTTGACAGCCCGCTTTTTTCCTCGTATTATGGATGCCATAGAGTTGGCGGCCTGACTCTAATTGAGTGTGGTTTAACCTGTGCAGGCGTGTAGGTCTGCATTGACCGTTGCTCGCGTTCGGGGAGGGGTATGATGCCGAACCACTCCGCGGGTGTCGTGAAGCAAATGCTTGAACAGGTATCAGGTACCTGCGATTTGACGTGCATGCGTCATTTGCAGGTGCCTTTTTTGTATGGTCTTTTCATACATTTGCAGTCCAGGAGGTTATGATGGCAAAGGATAACAAGACCAGGGCACAGTCCGCGCCCCCACCTTCACGTACGCTGCGCCTCACTTTCGCTTACGATGAGAATGGCATCCGGTTGCTTCGTAGTCAGAGCGTAGAAATGATCGCGCCTCCTTCCGTCGTACCCCCTCCCCCGAAGGGCCAAGCGGGCTATTGGTTTGAAGTCCGGGACGCAAAGGGGGAGTTGGTCCACCATCGCCCCCTGCATGATCCCGTTCGCAATGATCTCGAGGTCTTTTCCGACGATCCCAAGCAGTCTATTACGCGCGTTCCTAACCCCAATCCAAGAGGCGAGTTCACAGTGCTGGTTCCCGACTTGCCCGACGCCGCGGCTTTTGTATTGATGGGACCACCCATGGGTAACCCGTTTGCGCCTTCTGTCGAATTGCTTCGCTACTCTTTCGACCAACTTCGGCGCCGTTAACCCCCGCTCGGGTATGGCGGGCGAAAACACCCAGGAGGTTTAGCGATGAGCACTGCTGACGGCTCTATCACCAGCACCACCAAGATCGTGGATCATGGTCCCGACGCGCGGCGCTATAATATCGTCATCCTCGGCGATGGATATCAAGCCACGGAGATGACCAAGTATCACAACGATGTCCAGAACTTTGTAGACACCCTGCAAGTGACGCCACCCTACGATGATCTCTGGTGTGCGATCAATGTGCATCGTGTGGATGTGGTGTCGACTGACAGCGGCGCAGACGACCCGAGCAGTTGTGGCGATGGGAGCAGCGGGTCGGGCGCCTCACCCAGCACCTATTTTGATTCGACATTTTGCGGCGGCGGCAGCATACGCCGCTCGCTCACCTGTGATTCGAGCAGCGCCGAGAATACCGCCGTTGCACAGGTCCCCCAAGTCCATATGACGATGGTGATCGTCAATACGCCAATCTATGGTGGAACGGGCGGGCAAGTGGCGACGTTCTCGACCGCCTCTTCAGCCGCTGAAATCGGTTTACACGAGATGGGGCATACTGCCTTTAATTTTGCCGACGAGTACGAATCCTATGCCGGGTGCGGCAGCGGTGAGACAGGTCACGATCATTATCCGGGCGGCGAGCCGGGTGAACTCAATGTTACCATCAATACGGACGTGAACACAATTAAATGGCACGGCGAACTCACTTCCCCAGCCGACGGATTACCCACGACGACCAATGCCGACTGCACCAAATGTGATTCCCAGGCGAATCCTAAAGCGGCAGACTATGTAGGCGCGTATGAAGGCGCCCGTTATTATCATTGTGGCTGTTATCGACCCTCTTACAATTGCCGCATGCGCGTGTTGGGTGTGCCGTTCTGTGCCGTTTGCCAAAGGATCATTCGAGACGACATGGCATCCTACATGCCCGCCCCTGTTTCACTCACCTGGCCCCCTCCGCTCCCCATTACCTACGGCACGCTCCTGGGGACGAATCAGTTGGATGCCACGGCGCCGGTGCCGGGCACCTTCGATTATACACCGCCCATTGGCACGCTATTGACAGTGGGCACCTACACGCTGAACGTGCGCTTTACGCCCACCGATTTCGCAGACTTTTGCTTCGCCAGGGCTTCTGTGCCGCTTACCGTCGTGAAGGCGACGCCGACCATCCTCTGGCCGCCGCCGCAGGACATTGTCTATGGCACGCCTCTACCCGTCCAGGCAACGGCCGCGACGGTCTCACCTCCCGTGCCCGGCACCTTTGTCTACAACCCACCGGCCAATACCTGCCCCCTTCCCGCGGGGAGCAACCTGCTGAGCGTCACCTTTACGCCGGCCGATCTCAACAATTTCAACAGCGCCACGGGGAGCCAAACCATTCACGTCTTGAAGGCGACGCCGAATTTGACCTGGCAGCCGCCTCCCGACATCGACGTGGGCGACCCATTGACCGCCGCGGCGTACTCCGTCCAGGCGAGTCTCAATGTGTGCGGCACCGACGTCCAGGTGCCGGGCACCTTCACCTTCGCTCCCACCATCGGCACGCTCCTGCCGGCGGGCACCCACACCCTGACCGCCTTTTTCATGCCATCCGACACCGGGAACTATAATCCGGTCACGGCCACCGCGCAGATCCATGTTCTCACGGGACGACCGGTCGTCCAGTCCGTCACGTTTTCGCCCACCGTCATCCCGTTGGATATCGCGGACCCTGTCTTGACGGTTACCGTCACGATCAAGAACGATTCGATCCATCCGCATACAACGCAGGGACCCGATCCGGGATTCGAATACAGCGAAGGGGACACCTATCAGACCAAGGGATTCCCGTCGATCGCGGGGGCGTACCGGGTCGCCGTCGATCTGGACGAGACGACGTATCTGGTGCCCTATCTGTATCGCTGGGGCTTTGGCCAAACCCTGGCGCCCGGAGCGTCGGTCCAGATGATCGGCTGCATTCGGTTTCACAACACCCGCCACAACGGGCATTACTATGTGGCGATGATCCAGGAAGTGGACAACGTGGTCCAGGACCAGCAAGGCAAAACGATGATCACCGTGGTTGACTCCCGCGACTAGTGCCGGCTCGGTCGGACGAAGCGTGATCCAAACTGGCGCTTCGTCCGACCGGGAGACTCGAAGCATAGGAAACACACATGAGCGATTTGAAACAACTCACCGATTTCCCTGATGTTTCGATTGAGGACACCATCAGCCTTACTCTCTCGGCCGCCGGGAACCCTGCCGAAGTCGAATTCCAGCTTGAGAGTGCTCCTGCCGTCACTTGGTGGAAGGCCTTGGAACTCCGCTCGAGTTCCGGCGGTATGCTCAACCAGGGAGAAACTCATGACAATGATCACGGCCCGTATGCTTTTTCGGCGCCGGCCAATGACCTCGTCGGAGCGCGTCTAACGCTGGCCAAGGCCAAAGCGTTCGGGGTACACACCGGAATGTACGACCTGGAAAACCTGTCCGCCTACCAAGGCAGGAGCCTGCAATTCCTCTGGCAGCGCGATGATGATCGCGACGGTCCCGTGGCGGGGTTCTTTAGGGACCTCGGCAATGGGATCAGCGCCGCGGCGAATACGGTTGCCGACGGAGTTGAGACGGTGGTCGAGACTGTCGCGGAAGTAGTAAGCACCGGCGTCGAAGCGATTGGGACTGCATTCTCAGACGCTCTCAACGCGATCGGAAACTGGGTCGCGGAGATTCCAGTCATCGGGAGAGTCCTCCGCTTTGTGTTCCACTGGCTTGGAACCATCGCATCGGCTGTGTTCGATTTCGTTGCCACGGTCATCAAAGGTGTCCTGGACCTCGTCGCCAATGTCGTCGCCGGGGTCATTCGCATTGTCGGCGGTGTCATAGGTGGGGTTTTGACCGGGGATTGGCGACTCTTTCGCAAAGGTATCGGCGATGTCTTGTCCGGTATCGCCGGTCCCGTTCTCGGCATTCTCGGAAAACTCGTTGCATTGGTCCAGGCGGTTATCTTTATGCAGTTGGGCGAAAGGCCGCTGACTAGACCCGAGAGGGATATGCTTTGGCGAGTCTATCGAAATTCCGTTGC
This sequence comes from Acidobacteriota bacterium, assembly GCA_050257995.1. Lineage (GTDB taxonomy): Bacteria > Chloroflexota > Anaerolineae > UBA4142 > UBA4142 > JBLMXX01. The sequence continues at coordinate 7,198 of JBLMXX010000265.1, forward strand.
TCTCTACAACGTACGAGTGATTGACGGGTTCGCCGGCTTGTTCAGTACCAATACCCGCCCATTCACACTCGGCAATAAAATCTATATGAAAGATACCCCTCCGGCAGAATACAACGACGCCCTGGTTCATGAGTGCTGTCATGTATGGCAAAACCAGCATGTGGGCTTGCGCTATATCTCCGATGCTGTTTGGGCACAAGCGACTCTCCCCGGCCAGGGTTACAGTTGGCAGGACGAACTCACGCACGGTCACTTCCGCTGGCAAGACTTTTGGCGAGAGGCCCAAGCCCAATTTCTGCAAGACATCTTCCTAATCGGGAAACAGGTCCCCACCACCCACACCCCGGGAGAGTTTTACAACGATGACCCCATTGGGTCCAACGTCGTATTTGATTTTGGTGAAGCCGACTACACAGGTCTCGCCCGCGAGAGTGTCGCGTACGTTCGGAACTTTGGGTGGCCTTGGCATAGATGGTAAGGACGCGATGGCATAGGGGACGAATGAATTCGTCACTACCTGGGGGCGCGTTGGCGCGGGGGCAACGCGGCGGCGAGCGTTCCCTACGGGTTGGGGCATTTGGCGGAATTGGGAATAACGGAGTAAAATAAAGTGGATGGATGCCGGTCGCACATCCTCCCGGTGACGATTGCCTGCCTCGATTGTCGAGGCGGGCATTTTTTTGGCATCCGACCGGCATTGATGACGGGATTTGTCATGAATCGGGCGTAGAATCATGACAGTGAAGGGTATTGAAGATGGCGAATACGGCGACGCGTCTCATCACGCTGCTGATGCTTTTGCAGCGGCAACCCAATCAGAAGGCGTCCGACCTCGCGGAGCACCTCGGCGTTTCAGTGCGCACGCTGTATCGGTATACCGGCATGCTCGACGAGATGGGCATACCGGTCTATTCCGAGCGCGGACCGTACGGCGGATTCTCACTCGTGCGCGGGTACAAGATGCCGCCGCTCGTTTTCACGTCCGAAGAAGCCGTCGCGGTCTATTTGGGCACGAGTCTCGTGCGCGAGATGTGGGGCAAGTTGTATCAAGAGGCCGCGCAGGGCGCGCTGGCAAAGCTCGATAACGTGCTGCCGGAGGAACAACGGGACGAGGTGGCGTGGGCGCGGCGGACGCTGGTGACGGCGGGGATGCATCGCGCCGCGCTCGATCCGCTGACGCCGCTGCTGGAAAAACTCCGCCGGGCGATCCACGAACAACGCCGCGTCGTGATGCGGCACCGCAAGCAGAGCGAGCCGGAAGCGCACAGGCGCGAAGTGGAGCCGTATGCGCTCGTGCACAGCAACGGCTGGTGGTACGTGGTGGGCTACTGCCGGATGCGCAAGGCGATCCGCTCGTTTCGCCTGGACCGCATCGTCGAACTCGCCCTGCTGGACAAGACGTTTCAGATGCCCGCCGATTTCGATATCCGCGAACACCTGACGGGCGCGTTCGAATCGGAAGCGAAGATCACCATGCGGCTGCGCTTTGCGCCGCCCGCCGCGCAGGTCGCCCGCGATCTCGGCCCGACCTGGGACGCGTTTGAAGAGCAGCCC
>JBLMXX010000266.1:0-8825 GCA_050257995.1 Acidobacteriota bacterium
CTGAAACGCCAGTGCGAGCAGTGCCATCACATCCTGAACTTGCGCTGGAATATTTGTCCTTATTGCGGCGCGAACGTCGGCGCCACGGCGGCGATACCGGCTCCCATGCCTCCGGTCAGCCAACCCCTCCCGTAGAGTTGAATATATTCAACCCTACCGCGATAAACAACCGTAGGGGCTGAAGCTCTTCAACCCCTACGGTTGTTCAATCAATGCGCCTCACCGGGGCGCTCTTCCACCTCTCAACAACCCGGCTCGCCTGGATGCCCACAGCACGTCTGCACGCGCGGCACGACGCGCAGGCTGAGATTGCGCACCAGCAACTTTATTTTAGTGGGAAGCGGGTAGGGAGCATCCAGGTTAGTCAGAAATTGTCGCGTGCCTTGCCGATTTCGTCGCCGCTCGCGCATGGCTTTCCTCCTATAGAGTTTCTCCCATCAATCTTACCTGTACCATATTCGTTCGCCCGGCAACCCCGGCGGGCACTCCCGCGGTGAGGACGACGAGGTCTCCGTCCCTCGCAACCCCTTGCTCCGACAATGCCGCCAGGCTTTGTGCAACCATTATCTCCGTGTTCGCCGCCTTGGGTACCACGGTCGACTCCACGCCCCAGACCAAAGCCAGGCGCCGCTGGGTCTCCTCACTCGACGTGACCGCGAAAATCGGCGTGCGAGGGCGGTGGCGTGAGATCATCCGCGCCGTGAACCCGCTGCTGGTCGCGGTCAAGATAACGCGGGCGCCCAATTGCACGGCAATGGTACAGGTCGCCATCCCGATCGCGTCCGTCGTGCTCATCGCGCCGCTCGCCCCCAGCGAGGGAATCTGGCGCAGCACCGGCTGGAATTGCAGGTCCCCCTCGATGACCTGTGCAATGCGCAACATCGTTTCGACGGCTTGGACGGGATATTGACCCGTCGCCGTTTCCGCGGAGAGCATCACGGCGTCCGTTCCGTCGAGGATCGCGTTCGCGACATCGCTCGCTTCCGCGCGCGTCGGGCGTGGATGCGTGATCATCGATTCGAGCATCTGGGTCGCGGTGATCACGGGCTTGCCCGCCGCATTCGCCTTCCGGATGATGGTCTTTTGATAGAGCGGCACCTGCTCGGGCGGCGTCTCCACTCCCAAATCCCCGCGGGCGACCATCACCCCGTCGCTGATCGCGAGAATGGCGTCTATTTCCTGGATCGCTTCGGGCTTTTCAATTTTCGCGATGACCGGGATGAGCGCCTGGCGCGCCGCCAGCAGGTGTTTCAGCTCGTTCACGTCCTCAGCCCGGCGGACGAACGAGAGCGCGATATAGTCCAAGCGCTGCTGGACGGCGAATTCGAGGTCCGTGCGGTCCTTGTCGGTCAGCGCAGAGATTTTGAGCGACACACCCGGCAGATTCACTCCCTTGTGCGGCAAGAGCGTCCCGCCCGCAATCACCTGCGTCACGACATCCGTGGCACCGCTCGAAAGCGCTTTCAGTTCGATGAGCCCGTCGTCCAGCAGGATCCGATTTCCGGGCTGCACGGCTTGCGGCAGTTCGGCAAAGTCGACGTGTGCTATCTCGGAGGTCCCCTCCACCGGTCGCGTGGTCAGCGTGAACGGCGCGCCGCGTTCAAGTCTAATCGAGCCTCCCGCCATATCCCCCACGCGGATCTTGGGTCCTTGCAAGTCTCCCAGGAGAGCGACCACCGCGTTTTCTTCGCGCGCAATTCGCCGCACCTTGTCGATGCGGGCGGTGTGGGTCTGGTGATCGCCGTGCGAAAAGTTCAGGCGGGCGACGTCCATCCCGGCGCGAATCAGGGACCGGATTACGTCATCCGATTCGGAGGCAGGTCCGAGCGTGCATACGATGCGAGTCCGCACTTTCATCTGCTCACTCCGCCGATCTCACCCACACAAAACCGGCCACCTCTCGACTCATCGAGATTAAACGGTCGCCCAGTTTGAGCGTCAGAGGTCCCTGGAGGGGCGCAAATTCCGAGACGCTGAGGTGGGCACCGGGGACAATGCCCCGGCTGCCAAGATAATTCAAGAGTTCCGCAACATTTTCCGCGTACTCTGACACCCGGATAATCTCAAGCGGGGCGCCTTCTTTCGCCGCGCTCAATTGAAAGATCTTGCCGGTCTTCGCGGGCGAGTGATGCTCATTTCCGGGGATGGGGTTGCCGTGCGGACAGGTCGCCGGGTAGCCCAGATGCTTGTTCAGCCGTTCCGCGACTTCGTCGGACATCGCATGCTCCAGTTGGTGCGCCTCCGCATCCGATTTTGCCCAATCGAGCCCCAACACGTCCGTGAGCCACCGTTCGACCACGCGATGCCGGCGTTGCAGGTGTTCGGCAATGGCTTGACCCTTGCGGGTGAGTTGGATCTCCTTGTGGGGGTTGGTCTTGACCAGTCCCTCGCGGACCATTCGCTTGAGCGTCGCCGTGACGGTGGGGCGTGAGACATGCAGTGATTCTGCCAGGCGCGCCCCGATCACTGGCTGCCCTTCAGCCGCCATCATGTAAACGATCTCGAGATAGGCTTCCGTGGTCGGTGTTGTCATGGTCACTCCGCGAGACTGCCCAAACGTAAAAAGATTGAATATTGACAAGGGTCCTACATTAGTGTATACTAACAGTAGAGGTTCGGTAAACCTTACATAATTGCCCTCGCCTCGAATTATACTTTAAGACCGCGCCGGTGTAAAGGCGCGGCCGGGGAGACTGCCGATGGTGTCCGCTCTTTTGATCACGCTGCGCGAGGGGCTCGAAGCCGCCCTTATCATTGGGATTGTGCTCGGCTACCTCGGCAAGATTGGAGATCGCCGCAGCGCCCTGTATGCATGGGGCGGGGCCGTGATTGCCGCCGTCTTTAGCGCATTGCTCGCCATCGCCATGCGGCTCATCGGTGCCGAGCTCGAAACACCGTTCGAGCAACTCTTCGAGGGGACGACGATGCTGCTGGCCGTCCTGGTCCTCACGTGGATGATCTTTTGGATGCGCTACCAGGCACGTTTCATGAAAAAAGACCTGGAGCGCAGGATCGACTCCGCGGTCAACACCGGACAGAACTGGGGCATCTTTCTCCTCACCTTTCTTGCCGTCATTCGCGAAGGTGTGGAGACGGCCCTTTTCCTGGCGGCCAATGCATTTGCCGCGGACGGTGCGAGCACCCTGATCGGCGCTCTGCTCGGCCTGGCGCTGGCTGGCGCCGCCGGTGTGTTGATATACGTTTACGCGGTGCGGCTGAACCTTGCCCTGTTTTTTGACTTCACCAGTCTTTTGCTTATTGTCTTCTCCGCCGGGCTTTTGGCGCACGGCGTGCACGAATTCCAAGAGATCGGATTACTGCCGGTCCTGTTAAATCCGGCATGGGATTTGCGTTCGATCCTCAGCAATGACTCGCTTCCCGGCTCCGTCCTGCGCTCCCTTTTCGGCTATAACGATAATCCGTCCCTCCTCGAAGTCACCACTTACCTTGGCTACTGGATTGTGATACTCCAGGCTGTGCGCTGGTGGACTCAACGCCTGGGCGCCCAACTAGTCCAGAAACGCGCGTGAAATTTGTAGGGGGCGTTCCCAAAGGACGCCCCCTTTGCGTTATACCCCTTCCGCCAATATAATCGCTTCCGCCACCTGGCGCATCGTTTTGCGCGAAGTACGCGCTTGCTGTTGGATGCGCAAAAAGGCATCTTGTTCGCCGATGCCGTGGCGCTTCATCAAAATCCCCTTGGCTCGCTCGACCAATTTCCGAGTCTCCAGCGCCTCTTTCAGACCGCCAATCTCTTCGTACAACACCGCTTTTTCCAATTCCCCCGCCGCCACGTCGGCGATGATCGAGAGCAGCTCGATGTCGTCCGGGGAATATTCCCTTCCCTGGCGCGTCTGGACGTTGATGGCTCCAATGACACTCCCGCGCGAGATCAACGGCACTGCCAGGAGCGATTGGAACATTGTTTCCTTGGTTTCAGGCAGGTATTTGAAACGCCGGTCCTGCGAAGCGTGGCTTGCCGCGATGGGCTTGCCGCTCTTCGCCGCATAGCCGGTCAAGCCCTCACCCAATTTGAGATGAGCGTGTCCTACGGCTTGGGTTGCCAGCCCGGTCGTCGCCTTGAGGATCAGGTTTTCCCCGCCGTCTTCGACTAGGTAGATCGAGCACGAGTCCACGTCCATCACCCGTGCGGTCTTGCGAGTAATCAGCGCGAGGATCTGCTCCAAAGACCAGGCCGCGCTGATAGCGCGCGTGATTTCTCGCAGGGCAGCGATTTGAGATTGGAGCGTCTTGGCGAGCGCATCGGAGGATGTCATGGTCAGGATTATAAGGTCAATTCGTCACCTCGTCAATAACTCTAACTGGCATCCATTTTGACCGCCCGGGAGTTTATGGTATAATGACGCCCGGAATTTGGAGGAAGAAATGCCTAGAAGATCTAAAGTCAAGACCCAGAAACGAGATTGGCGTTGGTATGCTTCATTTGCCTTGAATGGGGCTGTCGCTCTGAGCATGGTCCTTGGCACGGTGTTCTTGTTTACCGGGGGTTCGGTGGGGCAGCCTGCGCCCATCGTTGCGCCTACCGAGACCGTGGGTCCGGCAGCGCCCGTCGTCGCGCCCACGCCGACGGCACCCGGCACTCCGGGTCCCTCGCCCACACCCAAAGCGAGTGCGAGCAATCAGGCGCCCAATGTCGTGGACACAAACATCGCCGTCGCGGAAACTCCCGCGACGGCGATAGCGTTATAACGGGAAACAAAGTGCGGTGCCGGAAAGGCACCGCACTCGCTAGGTCGTTTTTACTTTGATGACTTTTGGCTTGACCTCTTCCGCCTTGGGGATGGTCAAGGTGAGTAGACCGTCTTTGAAGGACGCGTCCGCCTTGTCCGCCTGCACCGGCATGTTCAATTCGATCGACCGCGCAAAAGGACCGTAGCGCTGCTCCTGCAGCAAAAAGGTCCCCTCGTCCTGCGGCACGCGTATCTCTCCGCGGATCGTCACCGTGCCGCCTTCGATCGTGATCTCCACTTCATCCGGCTTGGCCCCGGGGACCGACGCGCGAACGACGATCGCGTCCGGAGTTTCCCACACGTCCAAGGGAAGGTGGCGGCGGGACTGCCCATCACCCCACATCGGGATGGGGCGGACTACGGACTCTTCAAACAACCGGTCCATCGCCTGGCGAAGGGTCATAAATTCCTTGAAGGGCTCCCAACGCGACATGCTCATCTTATTCTCCTCGACTGCAATTATTTGGCTTTGACCTTGATGCTCTTGGGCTTGACTTGCTCGCTCTTCGGAAGCTTGAGCGTCAGGACTCCGTTCTCGAAAGACGCCTCGGCTTTATCGGTCTGGAGACCGGCCGGGAGTTGTATGGAGCGTGAAAAAGAACCATAGCGCCGTTCACGCCGGATATAGTTCTCGTCTTTTGTTTCCTTCTCTTCTTTCGTCTCGCCGCGGATGCTCAGCGTTTCGCCGGTGATAGTCAATTCGACATCCTCTGGCTTGACCCCGGGCAGTGTGGCTGTGACGACCACATCGTCCTTGGTCTCGAACAAGTCCACTGCAAGATCCCCCGTACGTGCCAGCATCGATCCGGAGCGGGTCCGTACAAAAGAATCCTCAAATAGGCGATCCATCATATCCCGGAGCGAAATCATATCATTGCCGGGATCCCATCTCATTAGACTGCTCATTGTTCCTCCTTGCATATTGCAACTGGTTAGAGTGCTGTTACATCCAAAATCCAAGCAAGAATATAGCACACATTTCACCAGTTGTCAAGAGGTCTTATAATGATATTATCAAATTAATTGTGATTGCTTATTGCAAATCTATTGACACGAATGCATACAGGTGGTATAATGGCGTTTGCTATTCATGTGATATTTGACGCCAAACTGAGGGATATGGATTAATGGAGTATAAGGACTATTATCAAATTCTCGGCGTGGGCAAAACCGCGAGCGAGAAGGATATCAAACAGGCCTACCGCAAGCTTGCGCGCAAGCTCCATCCGGACGTTAATCCCAACAACAAGCAGGCGCAGGACAAGTTTAAGGAGGTCAATGAAGCCTACGACGTCCTGTCAGATCCCGAAAAGCGCAAAAAGTATGACACGCTGGGCGCGAACTGGCAGCAGTATGAGCAGTATCAACGCGCGGGCGGTCAGGGACCTTTTCAATGGGGCGGAAATGCTTATGGGGGCGGTCAGTATCGCTCCGTAACTCCCGATGAATTTGAGCGGATGTTTGGCGGCGCTGGAGCGGGCGAGGATCTCGGCGGCTTTTCAGACTTTTTCCGCACCTTTTTCGGCGGCGGGTTTGGGGGAGCCGGCACCCGCGCGCAAACGCGCCCGCGGCGGGGACAGGACATTGAACAGGATATCGACATTGCGCTGCAAGAAGCCTATACCGGGACGACGCGCATCGTCCAGAAAGACGGAAGGCGACTCGAAATCAAGGTTCCTCCGGGCGTCAAGACCGGCTCAAAGATTCGATATGCCGGAGAAGGTATGCCCGGGAGCAACGGAGCGAGCGCAGGAGACTTGTACCTCCGGGTTCAAGTCGCAGAGCAACCCGGGATCGAGCGGCGCGGAGATGATCTCCAGACCGAGGTGCCGGTAAGTCTTTACACCCTGGTCCTGGGCGGCGAAACCACGGTCCCGTCTCTCAAAGGACAACTGGCGTTGCGGATCCCGCCGGAGACGCAAGCCGGCAAGACGTTCCGCCTGGCCGGGCAGGGTATGCCGCGACTCAACCAGCCCAATTCATTTGGAGACCTGTACGTCAAAGTGCGCCCTGTCTTGCCAGAGAAATTGACCGAAGAAGAACGTGAGTTGTTTGATAAACTGGCGAAGATGCGCAAATAGTTCCACGTCGAAGGAGAATGGATTATGGAGTTTCACAGCGACGATGAGCCGATCTATGTGATCAGCGTCGCCGCGCGTCTAGTAGAGATGCATCCTCAAACCCTGCGCTATTACGAGCGCGCGGGGCTGCTCAAGCCGACGCGTTCCTCCGGAAAGATCCGGCTCTACTCGCAACGCGAGATCGAGCGGCTGCGCAAGATTTCCCGGCTCACTAACGAACTGGGCGTCAATCTCGCCGGAGTGGAGATCATCATCGATCTCACCGAACGGCTGGAATTGATCCAAGAGCGCATGAAGCAGCGCGAGACGATACTGCAAACGGAAATAGAAAAACTAAAGCGTGAAGTGGAAACCCTGCAGCACATCGACCGCGGCGGGGTCTGAACGTCAACCTACTCTTTTCACAGGAGAACACTGATGACAACGAGCACGCCGCCCATCGACGCTGGACCCACGGAATCGGAAGAGGAGTTGATGATCGCAGTACGGGATGCCCTGGCGCAATACACGCCTGTGCGCATGTGGAATGAACGTGTCCAAATCACTGCCCGGGGGAGTGTGATTGAGCTCTCCGGCAGCGTACGCAGCCGCACCGCGAAGGAAATGGCGACGGGAAACGCGCGGCAGGTCAAGGGCGTCAGCGCCGTCGAGGACCATTTGGTCGTGGACGCCGACGTCGAACTCGCCATCGCGCAAGCGCTCGCCGCCGACCCGCGCACGCAAGCAGTATTCCCGGGGGTCCTGGTTGGAGTGGTTTTTGGTATCGTTTATTTGAAAGGTCATGTGGCTTCGACCGAGGTCAAGAAGGCGGCCACCGAAATTGCTCTCAAGGTTCCGGGGGTGCGATCGGTTTCAAACGAATTGACCACACCGCCTGAACCAGTCGCGGCGCCGAAAAAGCCGAGCGTGAAACCGCCGGCGGCTGAGCCGGTCGCGGCCCGGTAGGTTTGGTCCAGGCTCACCGCGAATGGGTAGCCGCGGCCCGCGTGCCACGGCTACCCTCATGAAATGATCCTGGCGAGGCGCAAGATTGATTTAAAGCCAGACGCTCGATCCAAGGACGTATCGATAGTCTCGAAAAGAGTGTCATGATACCCATATCCGATGCGAATCCCACGCGGCGTTTCCCGGCAATCAACTGGATGCTGATCGGCATTAACGTCGTCGTGTTCCTGTATGAACTGACTCTGAGTTCGCGACAATTGGATCATCTCGTCACCTTGTGGGGCGTTATCCCGAGCCACATTCTATTTGCCCTGGGGCACCCCTTCGAGACTCCACTGCCGGTCTGGGCGACTCTGATCACGTCCCAGTTCCTGCATGCGGGCTGGGCGCACATCATCGGCAATATGCTTTTCCTGTGGGTGTTTGGCGATAACATCGAAGATGTACTGGGGCATTTCGCATACCTCTTTTTCTATCTTGCCAGCGGCGTTGCCGCCGGAATCGCCCAGGTCATCGTGAGTGGTCCGGTCCAAATCCCCTCTTTGGGGGCAAGCGGCGCGATCGCCGGAGTGCTGGGGGCATACATGGTCCTGTACCCGTGGGCGCGCGTCAGCATCCTGTTCCCGATTTTCATTTTGTTCTGGACGATCGATATCCCGGCGATCGTCGTCATCGGCTGGTGGTTCATCCAGCAATTCTTTTATGGCATCGGCGTGCTCTCCTCCGCGGCCGCGAGTGGGATTGCCTTCTGGGCCCATATCGGCGGATTTGTCGCGGGTATCATCATGATCTTGCCATTCGTCGGACGGGCGCAACGCCAGCGCCGTCCCACTACGTATTACAACCAGGCATTTGACGATTACCGGCGGTAGAGACCGGAATGAATAACCCTTAGCGGTGCAGACTTCCGAACTCGCGAAGACTTCAGAAGTCTATAGCCCCGGAGGAAAACATGACGGATCCTTCCGTCCCGGCAGACCAAGTAGACGCCCGGTTACGGGCAAAAGCGAGCGAGATCGTGCGCACCTATGGTCCCGCGGTACACGGT